>JAFGKK010000057.1 GCA_016928575.1 Anaerolineales bacterium | reverse complement strand
TACAATCTCGTCGCTGATGATGGAGGGTTGGTATGGGGCGGCCGGATTACACCGGAATCGGTGGCCGAATTGACCGGAATTTGCAGGATTAAAAAAATATTGGGGTTTTTATTATCCCATTAGTCTATTTCATTTGCCAGTGGCATCAGTCCCTTCTACGTTCACAACACAACAGGATTGAGAAGACTGCACCTCGAAGCCCCGCCCCGGCCTCCTGCGTTGCGAGCCCGTCCCTGAGGTCAGGCCAGGTTCAGGCCACATTTTTCTCTATTCAGGACAGGCTGCCGGGCGAGGCCGAGTGCGCACTCTTTCCGGTTCTGCTCGTGCGAATTTGAATTCCAATGGAGGAACATTCTCCTCGAGCTCCATCCCCCCAATTTCACCTCCCCCCTGTTAGTGTAGCATCCAAAAAGGCGACTATCCCTTTGGGATGGGGGGAGAAGAGCCTTTCCCTGAAATGACGTAATCCATAGGGAAGGGTAACCGAACCGTGTGCGTAAGGAAGCACTATTTTCCCCGGATCCTTTGAGGCGAACACCTCGGCTTTTTTCGTATTGTTTTTATCAAGAAAAAATCTCACTCCCACGTTAGAACCTTTTCAGGGTACTTACTGCCAAAGGCATTGGCTTTGGAAGCAGGTAAATCATCATAACAATTGGCAACGGCTTCATCAATGTAAATCCTGTAAGGTCGTATCTGCTCAGCCTCAGTAATACTTAAATGAAATCCTGCTCTTTTCCATCCTCACCCCTATCCCCTGGCCCCTTCCCCCTCTCCTGGCATAAGTCAGGAGAGGGGGAAGGGCTTGTGGGGTTGGGGGTGAGGAAAGGGCAGGGACGGGGGGCTGAGGAGATACGTAAGGTCTTTTTTTACCGGTTCCCGCACTCCGCATCACCCTTCCGGTTTCCTATTGATCTCCCTAGTCCCCCTCCCTACCAAGTTCACTTGGCTTCCTTCCTTTGGGATAATTGCCGAAAAAAAAAGGCGGATGGCGGAGGAGATAATGATTATTCTCGGATCATTTTCGAGAAATCCTTCGGCTCCAATTTCCGGGATTGTTTCCGCCCGGAATATTTTTACTCCCATAGCCTAACCCATTTAGCAGGGTGCTGAAAAAGACAGGAGCCGTCATGGCGAGTCCAGCCCCGACTTCTCCTTGGCTAAGCCTGGTCAACGAAGCCGCCCCGGCCCGCCTGTGAGGTCCGGGTCGGACGAAGCAATCTCCCTGCCTTTCAGTAGAATGAGATTGCTTCTCTTTCTCCGGTCCCTCCCATTTCGCGAGGACAAGCCTCAAGCACACTCTAAAAGGGTTTTTTAAGCACCCGGACAGGTAATTCCCTGCCGGAGGCGTTGGAGTTCTTGACCGAATCAACAAAGAGGATGCAATAAAAAAAGGACGTATCTGCTCAGCATGATGCAAGGATTGAAATAATAGTCGAAAAACCATCCAATTATTCCCCCTCACTCCATCCTTCTCCCAGCCCATCGTTTAAGCTGGAGGGCTTTCAACAAATGCATATCTACATACGCAGATGTAGGGCTGGGAGAAGGTGCCCGAAGGGCGGATGAGGGGGAGGCCGAGTAAATACAAAAGGACACGAAGATTGTCCGTTATATCTTCGTGTCCTTCAGGTTTTCTTGGTCGGTTTATTTAATTCTCTTTAATGCCGCTTTTACGACTTCCACGTATTCCGGTTTCAAACTCGCCCCGCCCACCAATCCGCCGTCGATCTCCGGTTCGGAAAGGAACTCGGCGATGTTGTCGGGCGTCACGCTGCCGCCGTAGAGGACCCGCACCGCCTGGGCGACGGCGTTCCCAAAGCGTTCGGTGAGTACCGAACGGATCGACCCGGCGATGACCTTGTTGGCGTCCGGTCCGTGCGCCGCGCGTCCGGTTCCGATCGCCCACACCGGTTCGTAGGCGACGATCGTCGTCCCGGCTTGGTCGGGAGTCAGGCCGTCAAAGGCCGCATTCATCTGCCGCCGGACGACCGCATCTGTTTGTCCGGCTTCGTTTTCGGCGAGGGTCTCTCCGACGCAGATAATCGGCATGAGTCCGGCCGCCAGCGCCGCCTTGACCTTCTTGGCCACCATCTCGTCGGTCTCGCCGAACAAGCCGCGCCGCTCGGAATGCCCGAGGATTACGTAGTTGCACCATTCTTTGACCATCGCCGCCGAAAGTTCTCCGGTGAAGGCGCCCTTCGGCTCCCAATGCATGTTCTGTGCGCCGAGCCCGATCCCGCTGCCCTTCAGCAGGTCCGCCAGCGCGGGGAGCGCGGCGGCCGGCGGGCAAATCACCCGTTCCACTCCGTCCGCTTCCTTGAGGCCCGGGAGAATCCGGCGCACGAATTCCGCCCCCTCCGCGGAGGTCTTGTTCATCTTCCAGTTCGCCGCCATGCACGGTCTGCGCTTCACTTCGGTTGCCATTTTTCGATCATCCTCTCTACTTCCGCCCTCAGCCAGGGCAGGATATTGGGGTCTTCCATCACTTCCCGCAACAGGTTGATTCCTTCCTCCGTTCTTCCGATCACGCAATAATGCTCGCCCAGGATCGCGCGCACGAAGGGCTTTTCTTGTCCCCGCGCGAGCTCCTGCCCGTGTTCGATGAACGCCGCTCCGCCTTCCGGATCCGGGGAGAAGATCGTCAGCCAGCGCCCCATCGCTCCCTGCGAGATCGCCCAGCGCGGGATCCGATCCACGAACCAGCGCACCAGCGGCTCGGCATCCAGGATTCCGGCGATGTGGAACAGGACCTCCTCCGCCGCAAGGCGCAGCGTGGGTTCGTCCGGATTCCAGTCCAATCCCTTTTGTAGATATTGAGCCGACATGATCCATTGCCCGCGGCCATTCAGTTGTTCGACGGCGAGAAGCATGATCCCGATCCTCTCGACCGGCAGTAACTGCAGTGCGGTGGCGAATTCCTTGTCGGCCGCCTGCTGATCCCCTTTAGCCAGATACTCCATTCCCTTCCGGAAGTGCGCCCAAGCCTCGGCCGAATCTTCCGGAACATCAAATTCCTCCGTGGAAAGCGATTCCGGCGGTTTTTTCCCTTCCGCAGGAATTCGCTCCGCCGGCGAAGGCGAAGTTCCCATTGCCCCGCCTGCCGCCAAGGCGGTTTGCGTGGCCTTCTGATTTTGCCTGTCGGAAACCGCTCCCAGCGTCAGGAATCCCGCGACGCAAAAACAGACGCAAGCCGAGGTTGCCATGGCTCCCAGCGCCCATTGGGGGATCCGTTTCCAAACCGGCGGTTTTTTGGGCGGTTTCGGCTTGGCCTTGGGCTCCGCGGAGGGTTCGGGCTGCGCCGCGCGTATGGTCGAGGGCGAAGCCTTGACCGGCGCCGGGGCGACGTCATGGATCGAATCGAGGAAGGCCTGGACCAGGGATTCCACGTCCGCGAACCGGTCCTTGCGGTCCTTGGCGAGCGCCTTTAGCAGAACCCGTTCGACTCCTTCGGGTACCTTTGGATTGATCGCCCGCGGCAGGGGCAACGGGGTAAAGATGTGATCGTGGATGATGGAAAAGGGGGTATCGGCGTTGAACGGCACCCGGCCGACCGCCAACTCGTACATTACCACGCCGAAGGAGTAGATGTCGGTCCCAGCGTCGAGGTTTTTCAGACCCTGCGCCTGCTCCGGCGAGATGTAGTGCGGCGTTCCGAGCAGCATATCCGAGGACAGGGTCGATTCGCCGGATTGGGCGATCCGGGCCAGCCCGAAATCGGCCAGGTAGATCCCGCCGTCGGGCGTCAGCAGCACGTTGGAGGGTTTGACGTCGCGGTGCAGGATACCTTTTCCATGGGCATAGGAAAGCGCCGCGCCCACGGCTTCGATCACCCGCACGGCTTCCCCGGCCGAGAGCGGACCGCGAATCAGCCGGGCTTTGAGAGTCTCGCCCTCTATGTACTTCATCACCAGATAGGGCTGGCCCTCGTATTCGGAGTAATCGTAAATCGGTACGATGTGGGGATGCTCGAGCTTGGCCACTACCCGCGCTTCGCGGGTGAATCGGGCTGTAAAGGAGGGATCCTCGCGGAAAGCCGCGTGCAGGACTTTGATCGCCACATAGCGGTCGAGTCCGGCATGATAGGCCCTGTAGACCGTCGCCATGCCTCCCTGGCCAAGCTGTTCCAAGATGCGGTAAGGGCCTACGTTCTGTCCGTTGGCGAAAGACATACCACCTCCCCCGGGAAGAAGGCGCTTGGGCCGTGGACCTGCGGCCCGTGGCGGACCGCAGTTCCCCGATCCGTAGAGGGCGCCAGACCCCGATCGGGGTCTTGCGCCCTCCATTCTACATTCTATTCCGTTTCCATGCCGGGAAGATTCATTGATCCTGCAGAATCATGATCCCGGGAAGGACTTTGCCCTCAAGGAATTCCAGGGACGCGCCGCCGCCGGTGGAGATGTGGCTGATCTTCTCGGCCAATCCGGCCTCGGTGATCGCGGCGACCGAATCGCCGCCGCCCACCACGGTGACCGCGCCGCAGGCGGCGACGGCCTGGGCCAGATCGCGGGTCCCCTTGGCGAAGCTGGGAAACTCGAACACGCCCATCGGCCCGTTCCAGACCACCTGTTTGGCGCCCTGGAGTGCGGCGGCGTATTTTTTCACCGTCGCCGGTCCGATGTCGAGGATCCGCCAGCCGTCCGGGACGGCGTTCGCGGCGACGGTCTTGGATTGGGCCGCGGCGTCGAACTTGTCCGCCGCCACGACGTCGTCCGGCAGGAGCAGTTTGTCGCCGGCGTCGGCCATGATCTTCTTCGCCGTTTCGAGGCTCCCGTCTTCGACGAGCGATGCGCCGACGTTCAGGCCCTGGGCTTTCAGGAAGGTGTTGGCCATCCCGCCGCCGATCAGCAGCCGCTCGCACTTCTTGAGCAGGTTGGTGATGACGCCGATTTTATCGCTGATCTTCGCTCCGCCCAAGATGACGACATAGGGATGTTCCGGATCGTTGGCCGCCTTGTCGAGGAATTCGATTTCCTTTTCCATCAGGAACCCGGCCACGCCCGGCAGGTAGTGCGCCACGCCTTCCGTCGAGGCATGCGCGCGGTGGGCGGATCCGAACGCGTCGTTGACGTAGATCTTGCCCAGCATGGCCAGCCGCTGGGCGAAGGCCGGATCGTTCTTCTCCTCTTCCGGATGGAAGCGGGTGTTCTCCAGGATCGCCACATCGCCCGGCTTCATCTCGGCCACGACCCCTTCGGCCGCCGATCCGACGCAGTCCGAGGCGAAGGCCACTTTCTTATTTAGCAATCCGCCCAGGTGCGCGGCCACCGGAGCCAGGGAAAACGCCGGATCCGGACCGCCCTTCGGCCTCCCGAGGTGCGAACACAGGATCACCATCGCCTGCTGGTCCAGCAGATATTGGATGGTCGGCAGCGCCGACCGGATCCGGGTATCCTCGCCCACCTTGCCGTTCTTAATCGGAACGTTGAAATCCACCCGCATCAACACCTGCCAGCCGTTGACGTTCACTTCGCGGACAGTCTTCTTCTTCAGCATGGATCCTCCACTCCGGAAAACCGGGTTAGAGCTTTTTGGCGATCATCACCGCCAGGTCGGCCGTGCGGCAGGAGTAACCCCATTCGTTGTCGTACCAGGCCACCACCTTGACCAGCGTGCCGCCGAGGACATTGCAGTATTGGAGATCGACGATCGAGGAGCGGTCGTCGCCGCGGAAATCGGTGGAGACCAGCGGATCCTGGGCTTTGCCGGAGGTGACCCCCAGGACGCCCTTCAGCGCGCCGTTCGATGCGTCCACGAAAGCCGCGGTCAGCTCTTCTTTGGTGGTGGCTTTCGAAACCGTGCAGCTGAAATCCACGACTGAAACGGTCGGGCTGGGAACGCGCAGGGAATAGCCGTCGAATTTCCCCTTTAATTCGGGAATGACGAGTGCCACGGCTTTGGCCGCCCCGGTGGTGGTGGGGATGATGTTGAGGCCGGCCGAGCGCGAGCGGCGCATTTCCTTCTTGTGCCCCTGGTCCAGGATCACTTGGTCATTGGTGTAGGAGTGGATCGTGCACATCGAGCCGTAGAGGATGGTGAACTTGTCGTGCACGACCTTGGCCGCGGGGGCCAGGCAGTTGGTGGTGCAGGAGGCGTTGGAAATGATGTGTTGCTTGGCTGGATCGTATTTCGAATCGTTGACGCCCAGCACGATGGTCAGGTCTTCGTTCTTGGCCGGCGCCGAAATAATGACCTTCTTGGCCCCGCCCGATTGAATGTGGACGTTGGCGCCGGCTTTGCCCTTTGCCGGATCCCCGATCGCATCGGTGAAAATGCCGGTGGATTCGATCACGATCTCGACTCCGAGGTCTTTCCACGGAAGTTTGGCCGGATCCTTTTCCGCGAGGACCTTGACCATGCGGCCGTTGACCGCCAGGTTTCCTTCCTTGACCTCGACGCTTCCGTCGAATTTTCCGTAAGTGGAATCGTACTTGAACAGATGGGCGTTGGTGTCGACGTCGAACAGATCGTTGACCGCCACCACCTCGAGGTCCTTCGGCGCGCGTTCCATGATCGCCTTAAGCACCTGCCGGCCGATGCGCCCGAACCCGTTGATGCCAACTTTTGTCGCCATAGCAATCCTCCTGAAGGGAAAGTGGGATGATGACCGTGTGCCAAATGCCGGCGCGGTTTTCCCGGGCCGGGAGAGTGACGTCTCCGCGGATCCTCCGCGGCGGGGGAATGCGGCCGAACCGTCAGATCGGAAAACGCGATTTGCGCTGCTCGAACAATTCCATCAGCGCGGCGGCCAGCTTCTGCGGATCGTGGCGCCCGGGCGCGGAGGAATCAGCCAGATCCTTTTCCACCACGACCACTCCGCTCTCGGGAAACGGCCTCCCCACCAACTCCGCTCCTTCGATCGGGGCGGCCGGAACCGCATTCACCAGGATTCCGTGGAACGGCTGGAAGCCCATGTGCCGTTCGATCGCCTCCAGATGATCCTTCACCGAAAACCCGTCAGTTTCCCCGGGCTGGGCGGCGACGTTGCAGACGTAGACCTTCAGCGCGCGGCTGGCGGCAATCGCCTCGCGGATTTCCCCGATCAGCAGGTTCGGGAGCACGCTGGTGAACAGGCTGCCCGGCCCCACCACGATCATGTCCGCGGAGAGAATCGCCTGCACCGCTTCCGGGTAGGCCCGCACGTCTTCCGGCTCCAGCCACACCCGCCAAACCGCCCCCTGGACCTGGGCCTGTCCGCTGACCCGCCGCAGGGCGTCGGAATCCGCGCCGATCAACTCTCCTTCCAACGTCACATTGCTCAACGTGGAAGGCACCACCTTGCCGCAGATCGAAAGCACCCGCCCGGATTCAAGCAGACTCCGTTCGAAGCTTCCGGTGACCCCCGCCAACGCCGTTACGAACAGGTTGCCGAAGGCGTGCCCGTGAATGCCGTCGCCTTCGGCGAACCGGTATTGGAAGAGCTGGGTCAGCAGCGACTCATCCTCGGCCAGCGCGGCCAAACAGTTGCGTAGATCCCCCGGCGGCGGGATGCCCAACGAGCGCCGCAAGCGGCCCGAGGATCCGCCGTCGTCGGCGACCGTGACCACCGCGGTGAGGTTCGAGGACCGGTGTTTCAATCCGCGCAACAGGTTGGAAAGCCCGTGTCCGCCGCCGACGGCGACGATCTGCGGCCCGCGTCCGCGCCTCCGGTAGCTGGCCAGGATTTCCGGAACGTTCCTGCCGGATTTCGCGAACGGAGCCAGCAGCGCGTAACTCAGCCTCCACAGGGAGAAGGCGATCAATCCGCCGCCAGCCAGCAGGAGCACTGCGATTCGGATGGGTCTTGGGATAAAACTGAGCGCCAGCGTGGAAAGGACCGTGGAATCAGGCCGGGAGCGGTACAGGTCGAGCATGAACACCGAAAAACCAAGCCCGACCAAAAGCGTCCCCGTCACCAGACCGATCAACCATCTCTTCACCCCCATGCCCGGCGTCAACCAGATTTTGCCCAAAGCCAACCAGGATTTCAGGCGGTCGGCCAGCCTTCCCGGTGATTTTCCCATGGGAATTTATCGTCCGGGGATCATAGCAGGAAAGGCAGGCACCGTCAATCCGGCTCGTATGATATACTTCACCCACTATATAAACCGGAAGGAGATGCCTCATGCCTGGCGTCACGTACGATCATGTCACTAAAAGGTTCGACCGTGTCGTTGCGCTCAACGACTTGAATCTCGAGATCAAGGACAAGGAATTCCTTGTCCTGGTCGGACCCTCGGGATGCGGGAAGACCACCGCCCTGCGCTGTCTGGCGGGTCTGGAAGAAGTCACCAGCGGAACGATCAAAATCGGCACGCGCGTGGTGAACGACATCGCCCCCAAGGACCGCGACATCGCCATGGTGTTCCAGTCCTACGCCCTCTATCCGCACATGACCGTGTACGACAACATGGCGTTCGGCCTGAAGCTGCGCCGCGTCCCCCGGCCTGAAATCGACCGGCGTGTGAAGGAAGCCGCCGAAGTCCTGGGCCTCACCGACATGCTCAAGCGCCAGCCGCGCCAGCTTTCCGGCGGCCAACGCCAGCGCGTCGCCCTCGGCCGTGCCATCGTCCGCGAGCCGCAGGTATTCCTCCTCGACGAACCGCTCTCCAACCTGGACGCCAAACTGCGGGTGCAAACCCGCGCCGACATCTCCAAACTCCACCAGCGCCTGCAGACCACCTTCGTCTACGTGACCCACGACCAGACCGAAGCTATGACCATGGCCACCCGCATCGCGGTCATGCGCGACGGAATCCTGCAGCAGCTGGATACGCCCCAGGTCCTCTACGACAAGCCGACCAACGTTTTCGTCGCCGGCTTCATCGGCTCGCCGTCGATGAACTTTTTCGACGCCAAAGTCACCCGCAGCGATTCCACCCTCTTCATCGACGCCGGCGCCTTCGCCGTGCCGATTCCGGCCGACAAGACCCAGCGCTACGCTTCGCGCGTTGGCAAGGAGATCGTCTTCGGCATCCGCCCCGAGCACATCCACGACCCGCAATTCGCTCCGCCCGGCATCGCCGTCGCCCGCGTCGAAAGCCGCGTGGACGTGACCGAGCCGATGGGCAACGAGGTCTTCCTTTACCTGGTCAGCGGCGAACACACCTTCATCGCCCGCGTCGACCCGCGCACCCGCGCCCGGATGGGAGACCGGCTTGAGGTCTCCTTCGACATGAGTCAGGTTCACGTATTCGATCGGGATACGCAGGTCGCGGTCCGGTAGTCGGTTCGCACATGCACCCGCCCTCCCGCGCCGGCTGTTTCGGCGCGGGATTTTTTTGCCCGTCGGATCGGAGGCATCGATGGCGGATTTCGAGTTGATTCGTTCTCTGGCGCAAGGCGCGAAAACAAAAATCGTTCTGTTGGTGCTGGACGGCTTGGGCGGGATACCCGCGGAAGCGGGCGGCCCGACCGAACTGGAAGCCGCCCAAAAGCCGAACCTGAATCGTCTGGCGGCGGAAGGCTGTCTGGGGCAGATGAATCCCGTCGGATACGGAATCACCCCCGGATCCGGCCCCGGGCACCTGAGCCTGTTCGGCTACGATCCGCTCAAGTTCGACATCGGCCGCGGCGTGCTGGAAGCGTTCGGCATCGGCGTCGACGTCGGCGCCGACGACGTCGCCGCCCGCGGGAATTTCTGCACCGTGGATTCCGACGGCCGGATCACCGACCGGCGCGCCGGCCGGATCCCGACCGAGTCGTCCTCCAAGCTGGTGGAAAAACTGGCCAAGATCCGCATCCCCGGAGTGGAGACGGAAGTTAAACCGGTCAAGGAGCACCGATTCGTAGTGGTGATGCGCGGGCCGGGCCTTTCCGCCTGCATGACCGAAACCGATCCGCAAAAAACCGGCGTCCCCCCGCTGCCGGTGAAGGCGACCGATCCCAAAGGCGAAAAGGCGGCCAAGGCCTTCAACGAGTGGATCGCCCAGGCCGGGAAGATCCTCGCCGGCGATCTTCCCGCCAACATGCTTACCCTGCGTGGTTTTTCCGGCGACCCGCGCCTTCCGCAATTTGCGGAGATCTATAAATTACGGCCGGCTTGCATCGCGGTGTATCCGATGTACCGCGGGGTGGCCAAGCTGGTAGGCATGCAGGGCATCGCTTTTGAAGGCGATGCCCCCGCGGACGAATTCCGCGCGCTCGCAAAGGTTTGGGACGACTTTGATTTCTTTTTCATTCACATCAAGGCCACCGATTCGCGCGGCGAAGACGGCGATTTTCCGGCGAAAGTGAAGGTTATCGAAAAGGTCGATGCAGCCCTGCCCGCGTTGCTGGAGCGCAAACCGGATGTCCTACTGGTCACCGGAGACCACTCCACACCTGCCAAGCTGAAGAGCCATTCCTGGCATCCGGTCCCCCTGCTCCTTTGGGCGCCGGAGACGGTCCGCCCCGATACCGAAACGGTTTTTGGGGAGCGGGTCTGCGCCCACGGCGGTTTGGGAACCTTCCCCACGATCGAACTGATGCCCCTTGCCCTGGCGCACGCCGGCAGGCTTGTGAAATTCGGGGCGTAATTCCCCGCCTTCGTTCCACGTCCGGGAATACGCCGCAGAGGCGCAGAAAGCGCGGAGAAACCCGGGGTTTCTCCGCGCTTTCTGCGCCTCTGCGGTTGTGTCTTTTCGTCGGCCGCCGGCCGCGCCCTACCTCCTGGCCTTGCGCGGCTTGCGCGCCGCGCCGCCCTCCAGCCGCCCGCCATGAAAGGATGGCGCATACATCTCAAGAATTGTGCACACGCGGTTATCCAGAAGGCGCATCCGGATGCTGGCATCGATCTCGTGGAGGTTGGACGTGGTGGTGATGACCGTCGCCAGTTCTGCGACATAGCGATGGTTCAGCAGCTGGAATAATTTCTCGCGCGCCCACGGCGTCGTATTCTGCGATCCCAGATCGTCCAGCACCAGCAAATGGGCCGTGCGGATGTCTTCGAAGGCCCGGTCGTAGGAAACCAAACTCGTTGGGTTGAAGGTCGAACGAAGGTGATCCAACAAATCCGGAACCACGACAAACAGCGCCGGAAATCCGTTCTGCTCACGTTCGTTTGCGATGGCGGCCGCCAAATGCGTTTTGCCGCAGCCGTGTTCGCCCATGAGCACCAGCCATCCCCTCGGATTCTTCGCCATCTGTTTCGCATATTCGACGGATTTTTTTAAGTTCTTCAGATCCTCCGGGTTGAGGCGTTCGGATTCGCGCAGGGAAAACGCGGCGAAGGTTTGCTTGGCATGCAGGGAAAGGGTGGACAATTCGGAGGAACCCATTTCCTCCACGGGTTGCCGGTAATCCGGCGCCAGGATCCGCACCCGGTTGACGCGTTCGCTGTCCGCCAACCGCGACCGGATTCTCCCTTCGATTTCCTCAAGCCGCAGGTTGGTCGTGATGACCGTCGGATTTTGGTTTACATAGCGATAATCCAAGAGTTGGAAAAGCTTCTCCTGGGCCCACGGGGTCGCGTTTTGCGTTCCGAAATCGTCGAGGATGAGCAGCGGCACCTGGCGGATTTCCTCGAAGCGACGCGAGAAGCGCTCGTCGCTGCCTTCAAAGGAGGCCCGCAGCCAGTCGAGCAGATCCGGGGCTGTGAGGAACATGGTGGGGATGCCGTGGTCCGCACTGAAGTTGGCGATGGCCGCGGCGAGATGAGTTTTTCCGCAGCCGAATCGGCCTTCCAAAAGAAGCCAGCCGTTGCGGGTCTGGGCGAAGGTATAGGCGAGGTTATAGGCTTGTTCCAAGGATTTTTGCGCGATCGGGCTGAGCGCCACCCGCCCGCGCGGCGAGAAGGATTCGAACGTCATATGCTTCAGCCGGTCCAGGTTGCTGAAGCGATACAGCCGCTCGCTGGCCTGCGACTGAAGGATCCCCTGCATGCAGACGCACGGCGACACCCGTCCAAACTCCGGGTCGCCGACCGGAACGTTCTTCCGCAGGTACCCGACTCCTCCGCAAATCGGGCAATTCGGCCTGCCGGCCCCGAGCGGGGACTCTCCGGGCAGATCAGTGTTCGATAAAATCCGCATACTCTCCCTCAGAATCCCTCTTCCGTTTTCCTTCAGCGTACGGTTTCCCTCGCCCTCGGCCTTCGGTTTTCCACCGCTCGAGGACCGCGGCGATGTATTTCCAGGACCGGGCGTTGCGCTCCACAGCGATCCGCATCGCTTCTTCGATCCAAGCCGCGGGGTATTCCTTTTCCGCGTCGCGCAGGATTTCCGCCGCCATCGGCGTGAGCATCCCGATGTTCTGTTCGTACAGGGTGAATACGTTGGGACGCTCGACCCAGGGGGCGTCGGAATGGGCGCGGTCCGGTGTCCACTTCCCGCCCGCCAGTCCATCGGCCGCCGCCTTTCCCCGCGGGCTGTTGAGAAAATAATATACCTCCCCGGGGTCGGCGGTTCTGACGGCGATCAGCGTACCGCGGATGACGGCGCGCTCCAGTGCGTCTTCCAGCGCCTGCGGCCCGGGGAGGCCGGGCGATTCCAGCGCCGCGAGCAGATCGGCGTCGCCCCGCAGATCGGGCAGGAATAAAAACCGGTGCGGCCCGTCCTGCCGGGACAGCATCCACATGGCCAACAAGGTGATTTTTAATTCCCCCAGGTGATCGATCATCGCTAGCAGGTCGGTGAAGAACGGAGCGGGGATCGGCGTCATCCGCACCGGACCTTCGGGAAATCCCGCAAACCCCTTCATCCCGAACGCTCCGGCGGCGGGGCGTCCTGAATCTGTTTCGGGAGGGCGGGATTCTCAAAGCGGGTCCGCGAAGGGAAGAAAATCAAGTCCACGCTTCCGGTCGGCCCATGGCGGTGTTTGGCGACAACGATCTCGGTGATCACTGCCTCGGTCCGCGGATTCGCGTTCCGGCGCCAGGAGGGAGAGGTGGGTGAATCCATCTCGGCGCCCCCGGGCTCGTCCGGCCGGTGGATGAACATCACAATGTCGGCATCTTGCTCTAGCGATCCGGATTCCCGTAAGTCGGAGAGTTGGGGGCGTTTGTTGGTGCGCTGTTCCACCGCCCGCGAAAGCTGGGCGGCGGCGACCACCGGCACGTTCAATTCGCGGGCCAGCGCTTTGACGTAGCGCGAAATGTAGGAGACTTCCTGAACCCGGTTCTCGGTCCGGAAATCGCTCCCCATCAATTGCAGGTAGTCGACCAAAACCAGGTCGAGGTTGTATTCCAGATGCAGCCGGCGGCACTTGCTGCGCAGCTGCAAGGGGGTGAGCGCCGGCGTGTCGTCGAGGAAAATCTTAACCTCGCTCAGGGTGGAAGCGGCGTGCGTGAATTGCGCCCATTCGTCTTCGCTGACCGTGCCCTGGCGGAATTTGTGCGAGTCGATCTTGGTTTCCTGGGACAACAGGCGCTGGATGAGCTGCTCGTTCGACATTTCCATCGAGAAGATGGCCACATGCTTCTTATGGGATTGGGCCACGTTCTTGGCGATGGACAGCAGCATCGCACTCTTCCCCAAGCCCGGCCGGCCGGCGACGATCAACAGGTCGGACCGCTGCATCCCCCCGAGCAATTGGTCCAATTGATGAAAACCGGTCGGAATGCCGAGGGATTCCTCGGGGTGTCGAGTCAGGTATTCCAAACGGTCGAAATAATCGCTGATCACCCGGTCGATCGGTTGGACATCCCGCATCAACCGGCGCTGGCTCACCTCGAAGACGGCTTTTTCCGCCTCGCCCATCACCTCGGCGACGGCCGCGCGGGCGTCGTGGGCATGGGCGGCGATCTGACTGGCGGCGGACAGCAGCCGGCGCCGCACGGACTGCTCCTCCACCATCCGGCCGTAGGCCTCGGCATGCAGCGAGGTGGGAACGTTGTTCATCAGCGCAGCCAGGTAGGCCGCCCCGCCCGCTTCCGCCAGCCGCCCTTGGCGTTCCAATTCCTCGGACACTGTCAGCGCGTCGATCGGCAGCTGGCGGTCGACCAGTTTCTGAAAGGCTTCCCAAACCCATCCGTTGCGGTGGATGTAAAAATCGCCGGGGGAGAGAAACGCGGCGACTTCATAGAAGGCTTCCGGATTGATCATCACCGCGCCCAGCAGGGCTTCTTCCGCCTCCCGGTTGTGCGGTTCGGCCGGGATACCGGAAGGGCTGGAGGTTGCGGGAAGATCCGCGTTGGAAGGAGAATAATCGCTCATGGGATGAAAAGGAAAATCAGGATCGTACGATCCGCACCCGGTCGGTCGGCGGATTCGCCCGGGCATCCGAACTATGCGGCCGCGGGATCCGGAACGCCGCCGGGCTCAGCCGGCCGGTTTTTCCTCCGGTGGTTTGTCGTTCCGGTCCAGCCGCTGGATGAAATCCTTAAACACGTCCAACCGCTTGTCTGAGGATCCCTCTTCCGGCGCCGCCCCGCGGCCCTGTTCGCGGATGTCGGCTTCCGGCTTCGCGGCGGCGCGCTCCATTACTTCCTCGGCGACGAAAATCGGCGCGTGGGCGCGGATGGCCACGGCGATCCCGTCCGACGGCCGCGAATCGATCTCGATCTGTTTCTCGCCGATGCGGACGATCAGGCGGGCGTAGAAGACGTCGTCCTGCAGGTCGTGGATCTCCAGCCGTTCCAGGCGGGCGCCCAGCCCTCCGAGGACGCTCTTTAGCAGATCGTGTGTCATCGGTCTGGCCGGCTCCACCTCTTGGAGGAACATCGCGATCGCTTCAGCTTCAAACTGTCCGATCCAGATCGGAAGAAACCGTTCACCCTCCGCCTCGCGCAGGATCACCACCCGGGTTTGGTTCACCAGGTTCACTTGAATCCTGTCCACGGTCACTTCGATCATCAACCCTCCGGAGCCGGGCGGACGTCTCGCTCGCTGGGATTTGTATTTTAACACAGTGTCCGGGGTTATAATGCGAACATGGATTGCCATTCCCGGCTTTCTCCGCGCGCGGCGGGATTCGCGATCGTGGCATTGCTTGCCGCCGGCTGCGCCGCCCCGATCGTCGTGACCCGCACCGTGCCCTACGCTTCCGGGACCCCATGGGCCACGTCGACCTGCAAAAAAATCCTCTGCACCCCGGAAAGCGGCGAGACGCCCACCTGCGATCCGTGCGGAGGATCCGGCACCCTCCCCCCCGCCGGAAGCGGCCGCTCGCCGACCCCGACCGAATTCGCCGGGATGGAATTCACCCCGCCGTCCCTGCTTTCGGAGCAAGGAATGCTGGCTTTTTCGCTTCGGACAAAGGAATATTCCCATCTTTGGCTGTGGCCGATGGGCTTGCCCAATCCGATCCGCATTACCGCCAGCGACGCCAACGACCGTGATCCGGCCTTCCGGCCCGACGGCCGAGCGCTGGCCTTCGCTTCGCAAAAGGACGGGTTCTGGGACCTGTACGTTCTGGATATGGAATCCGGGACGATTCAGCGCCTGACGAATTCCCCGGAATACGAAGCCCATCCGGCATGGTCTCCGGATTCCCGCCAAGTGGCCTTTGAACGCTGCATCAACGGCCGTCTGCGCATCAGCATCCTCCGCGTCGAGGATCGGGCGCTGATGTGGCCCGGTCCGGACGGTATGGAGTCTTTCGAACCGACGTGGTCCGCCCAGGCGCGGACCATCGCCTTCACCGGACGCACCGAGGGCTTCACCGACATCTACCTGCTGAATCTGGACACCCAGCAGATCCTCAATCTGACCAACACGCCGGACCTTGACGAACGGCATCCGGCGTTCTCTCCGGACGGAATCGACCTCGCCTATTCGGCGGTGGAAAACGGCTATTCATGGATCTACCGGATCTCCACGGCGGCGGCGGTCAGCACTCCGCTCCTGGTCGGCCAAGGCGAGCGTCCCGAATGGAGTCCGGACGGTAAATGGCTGGCGGGGGTTTTCCATCCGGTGCTGGAGGAATCGTATCTGCTGTTTTCCCCCTCCAATCAGCAGGTGCTCTCCCCTTCCGCCTTGCGGCTTGCAGGGAGGATCGGAAAGGTGGCCTGGTCCGCGGCCGCGTTGTCGAACCCGCTCCCGGCTTGGCTATCCGCCCTTTCCGGGAATGTCCCCGAGCCCGCCGCAACAAAACCGCCCGCCGGCACCCCGCTCTCGGCCCAGCTTGTGGATTTGGATGTCAACGCTCCGGATCCCCGACTAAGCTCAGCCGTCGTCCAGCGTTTTCAAGCCCTGCGCGCAGCCGTCAAGGAACAGTCCGGATGGGACTTTCTCGGCACGCTGGACAACGCGGTGATCGACATCAATACCCCCATGCCGCCCAAGCAATCCCTTTCCTGGCTGCGGACGGGCCGGGCTTTTGCCGTATCGCGCGCCGCCGTCTCCAAAGGCTGGCTGGTGGTGCTGCCCGATCCGATCGGCGCCTCCGATTACTGGCGGCTGTACATCCGCGCCGCCGTGCAGAACGGAACCCTGGGCGAGCCGTTGCGCGATCTGCCGTGGGATTTCGACGCCCGCACTTCGGGAACCCCCTCGGCGTTTAACAACGGCGGTCAGTACTATCCGGAGGTTCCCGTCGGCTATTTCGTCGATTTCTCCCAGCTGGCCGCTGAGTTTGGATTCCACCGACTCCCTTCCGATCCGGAGTGGAGGACGTATTACTTCGGCATATTGTATTGGGAATTCGTCTGCGACGACGGGCTGGACTGGTTTTCCGCTATGGGCGAATTGTATTCGCCGTATTCCTTTCTCACCCCGACCCCCATCGATACGCCAACCTATACCCCCACGTATTATTGGGGACCGGCCCCCACCAAAACCCGCACCCGGACTCCCACCCCCAGCCGAACCCCTTGAATGGCATGAGTTTTGCAACCCCATTACACAAGTAATGAAACCGCGTTTCCCACGGAAAATCTTGTATGATGAACCTGGGGAAGGGATCACCCACAACCGCAAACCGGATACCGGACCGGGGACCGCGCGCAGGCGGATTGGACAATGGATTCTTTTAACTCGGACAAGCAAATGACCTCGCCGACCGGAGGGATCCGAAGCCTCCTCCTTCCCGGCGCGACGGCGTTGATTCTGGCCGTGCTGGTCTGGCCGGTTTTTCCGGTGCTGGCCGGCGGCGGATGGGTTTCACTCGCCACTTCCACGGTCGACATGTTCTACGGAGTGGCATCCACTCCCCCGGCCTTGGATCCCACGTCCGTGCTTGAGTATCCGCCCTCCACTTCGGAACGGCCGGCTCCCTACAAAGCCCCTTTGCAGCTCCGCGCCGAGGATCATTTTTGGTTCGACCGTCCAATCCCGTCCACGTACGTGAATTGGATCGACACCGATTACCGCTACGCCAGCGACCTGAACGACTTGTTCGAGCCGCATAACGGCGTGGATTTTCCGGCCAAAGCCAAGACTCCGGTCATCGCCTCCGCAGACGGAATTGTAAATTGGGTGGGGGTCGGCCTCTTCGGCCATTTCCCGAACATCAACGACCCGTACGGCATGGCGGTCACGATCCGGCACGATTTCGGATACCTCGGCCAGGACGTTTTCACCGCCTATGCGCACCTCTCGCAGGTGGACGTTTCCCCCGGGCAGCGGGTTAAAGCCGGCGACCAACTTGGTCTGGTCGGCGCCACGGGCAATACCACCGGCCCGCACCTGCACTTCGAAGTGCGCATCGGCGAAGATTCTTTCTATTGCTCGAGAAATCCAGAGCTATGGCTGGTGCCGCCGATCGGGTATGGGGTTCTGGCCGGCCGGATCGAAACCACCGACTCCTGGCCGCTGATCGAGTATCCGTTCATCCTGCGGCGGCAAGGCACGTACAAGGAATGGAAGCTGTTGACCTACGTGGGGAACGTGGCCCATCCGGACGACATCTATCAGGAGAATTTCGTGGTCGGCGACTTGCCGGCGGGCACCTACGTGATCGACGCCTGGGTTTGGTGGAGGCACTATTATTTCGAAGTGGATATCGCCCCCGGTCAAACGACTTTCGTCGTCATTCATTCCGGATTGGACCCGTTGATCAACCCGCCGTTGATAGGGTAGGAAAAGGGGCGGTATTCCCGCCGTTTTTTGACGATCTTGCGGGATGATTAATTCCCCGCGCCTATCCTGAGCGCCTGTCCCGAGTAAAGCGAGGGAAAGCGGGGGAATCGGGCAGCCTGCCCCCACAATGAGGGCAGGCTGCGCAGTTGTTGGGGGTTGCACACCGTGGCGCCGTGCGGCTTGCCACGCGGTTGTTCATTCGGCATGGCGCAATTCGGCGATGGATCGGGAGAGGTACAAAGCCGCGTCGCCTGCCATTACGGAATCCGACGCCCCGGCCTGTTCGGCCGCCAGTTCCCCCGCCCGGCCGTGCAAATAAGCGCCGAGCACCGCCGCCTGCCAGCGTTCCCTCCCCTGGGCTACCAATCCTCCGACCACGCCGGCCAGCACATCCCCCGTCCCGGCCTTGGCCAGGGCCGGTGTTGCGAACGGTTCGACCGCACACCGGCCGTCCGGAGCAGCCGCCACGGTGAACGCCCCCTTCAGAACGACCACCGCGTTCCACGCCTTCGCAAACCGCAATGCGATTTCCGTCCGGTCGCGTTGGATCGCTTCCACCGCCAGTCCGGTCAGGGCCGCCATTTCCCCGGGGTGCGGGGTCAGGATGGATCCCGGCGGAAGCATTTTCCACCATTCCGGAATCGTGGAAAGAACACGCAGGGCGTCGGCGTCCACAATCCACGGCGGACGGCGCACTTCGTCGCCGCCCACCGTTTTTTCCACGGCGCCGAACCCGATGTGCGCCTTTTTCCCCTGCCCCCGGCAAAGCATTTCCTTCAGGAACGCCGCCGTCTGTTTTTCCCTTCCCATCCCGGGTCCGAGGACCAAGGCCTCTGCCGCGGCGGCCTCAGGCAACAGGACTTCCGCCGCTCCCGCCGTGATGACTCCCATATCATCCGGCAGGACGATCCATGTCGCTTCAGGGACGATGGAAACTGCGGCCGGATGCACGGGAACGGGAACCGCCAGGGTGACCAATCCGGCGCCGGTGCGGTAAGCTCCTAAGCCTGCCAGGGCCGGGGCTCCGGGATAGTTGGCCGACCCTCCGACGATGATAACCCGCCCATATGTTCCCTTATGCGAATTTCGCGGACGCGGCGTCAGCCATCCGCCCACCAGACCGGAATCCGCCAATAGCGGTCCCGGCTCCTTGAAGATCTCCAAATCTCCGGGCAAACCGATATCAGCGACCACCAACCGGCCGAGTGATTCCGCCGCCGGAAAGGCTACTAACCCCGGTTTGGCGGCACCCAGGGTGACGGTGAGGTCGGCCGCGATGGCTTGCGGGGCGGTTTCCCCCGAATCGCAATCCACGCCCGAGGGGCAATCGACAGCGGTGATGAAAGGCCTGCGTCGTCTTTGTGCCAGGGCGGCGCCGACGGTTTCCATGAAGCGGAGGATCGGCGGCCTTAGCGGAAGCCGGAACCCGGTCCCCAGAACGGCGTCGATGAGAACATCCGCCTGCTTCACGGATTCCGCCAAAGCCGGATATCCGGCTTCCCTTGCGCACTCTTCCACGGAACAGCCCGCCGCCTGCGCCGCTTTGCGGCGCGGGTCGCCGCTCCGGCGCTCCACGGCGAGGAAAGTCCGCACGGCGGCTCCGGCTTGCGCGAAATGAACGGCAGCCACCAGACCGTCCCCGCCGTTGTTTCCTCCGCCGCAAAGGACCACCACCCGTTTGCCGGACGCCGGCCCGGATTGGCGGACCGTCCAATTGAAGACGGCTTCGCCGGCTCGGTCCATCATCCGATCATAACTTACCCCTTTGCGGTCAGCTTCGGATTCCAGCGCGCGCATCTGTTCGACGTTGACAATGTGGGCCACGTGCCCTCCTTCTCGCGGACGATCCGGATCGAATTATACGACCCTCTGCCGGTAGGTTCTCTTCGGTCTCCATCCGCCGCCGGCCGCCGAGCAATTCAATGAACCGCCGCATGGACCCGGTCTTTTCGCTTCCGCTTTCTAAAAGATCCCTTGTAACCGGTTTGAGGAATGTAATCAAGATGCAATGCTGGGGGGCGGGCATCCGAAGGACCGCCGTAATAGCCGGAATAGCCGGAATAGCCGGAATCGCGCGGCTGTGCGTGACGGTGGGTTGTGGATTTATTACGTGTTAATGGAAATCCGCACCAAGCGGGGATATAGTACGTTTACAAGCCGCCGACCGCCGGCATATGACGTCGAGAGTCAAACAATTCCAGCGGATCGGAGGGGTCTTTGGCAGAGCGGGAGCAAAGCTCACCGCCCCAGCCCCTAAAATGGACAACCGTGAACTCCGCACGCCGCCTCCGGGCGGCGGCTTGATTTTTATGACAAGGCGTTGCGCCGAACGGCGCCGATGCCGGTAAACTTCTTCATTCGGCCGGCGGGCTCCTGGCGCTCCTGACGGGAATCGCTTGCCCCGGCCGACCCTGCGATCCACCCTTCCGGGATCAAAGCGGAGATTAAATCGAGCGCCCCTGGCGGGATTCGAACCCACAACCACCGGATTAGAAGTCCGATGCTCTATCCGTTGAGCTACAGGGGCTTGGACAATATTCTAACAAATTCAGCGGAAGAATTCTCCCATCACCGGTATTGATCGAACTTCAGGATGTGATCGCTGATTACGTCGTTCCGTAATGCCTTGTTTTACGAAATGGATTTTTTCCTATGGATGATTGCCTCTTTTCCAGTGGTTTTTTCAACGCTGGGCTTTAGCCCCGTGGGGGAAGGGTTTCCAGCTATCTTGGAATGCTCCAAGCAACCATAAACCGCCGGTCAGGCCGAGCATCCGCAATCGCCGGGTGGCCATTCCGATGCCCCGTCTTTCGCCTTTTTAAGACGCCGGAGGTTTCGGATTACGTCTGCCGAGCCGTTTCCATGCGCAGGCCCTTGAGTCTTCCTTCGCGGGCCTCCGCTTTATGCGAAAGTCCACAAACTAAGTCTGTCCCCTTTAATGAAATCCACCGCCGTGAGGAATTTGCCGTCCCGGCTGAGATACGGCAAGGCCAGCAGCTTGGGTATGGAGTCAACGGTCCAGGACCGGCCGCCGTCGGTAGTACGGTAAACGGCCATTTGCGATTTGCCTCCGCCCGACAGGCTTGCCGCCACCAGTCCGTGATCCGGATCGGTGAACCGGACAGCGGCCACCCGCAACGGCGCATTAACCATGGAAATCATCGACTGCCCTTCCGACAAGACCAGTTCTTGACTGGTCCACGATGCTCCGGCATCGGCGGTTTGATATAAAAAGCCCTGAAAATCGAGCAGGCAGCCGTTTTCCCGGTCCAGGCAATTCATCGCCGCGATATTCGGCAAATTCTCCGGCAGGGAGAGTGGAACCCAATGCTCACCCCCGTCGGAGGTGGCAGCCAGCTGGGGATGGCTGGAAGCCACCCAACCCGTTTGCGCATCTACAAAACTAATATGGCAAGCCCAACCCGCCCCCCGGTTCGACGCTCCCGCGAAATGCAGCGGACCTTCGCCGTCCAACGGGCTTGTGTTGACCCAGGTCAGTCCGCCGTCGGTACTCACACTGACGGCATGCTTCCATCCGGTCGGAGTCGTGTGGCCGATGCCTTCCCCGGAAGGCGTCCCGCGCCCGCAATTCCACAGGATGTCGCGGTCTACGATATCCACGCCGAAACGGCAATAATCGTCTTCGGTGGTTCCGACGGTCAGCGTCTTTCCGCCGTCGGCGGTGACCCGGATGTCGCTTGTATTCCAAACCTTGTTTTCGGTCAACAACAATACGCCGAAATCTGCATCGTGGAAAGCGGCGAATTTCATGCCCTTGGGAGCGGTGAACTCGCGCACCTTGTTCCACCGCGGCGCGATTGTGGGGGTGCGGGAGGGTTTCGGAGCGGCGGTTTCGGCGGGGGTTGGGGTTTGCGTTATCGCCGGCCTGCACCCCGCCATGCCGCCCGCCGCCAGCGCGAGTTTCAAGAACGTTCTTCGAGTCAAACCCCGTGGATACGGGTTGCGGCAAGCCTGGCCGCATCCCTCGTCCCGCCCGCAGGCACCGCTGCAGGCAGAAGGTTCACTGCAATCTCCGCAATCCCCTGGATCGAACGAGTTTATTCTCTTCATTATTATCATCTTTCCCGTTCTGTTCCGGTGCGTCAAGCGAATTTTGCGAATCGAAGGCCAACCGTGCGGCCTTTACTCATAAAATCGACGCGGACGGATCGGCGCCGCAATAGCCGCATCTACGCGCTGAACAATGCGGGCGGTTGCCTGCCTATCCGTCCGCCGGCCGGAGCCCCTTGTACACGCGGGCTCCGGACAGGGTTCGCAGAATGGTATTCGCCGGGCGTCCGATTTTTTCCGATATTTCGGATACGGTCAACGGCGTGTTCCCATTGGCCAGGAACACGCGGAAGACGGCGTCGACCAACGTGGTCTTCGGGGAGATGTACTCCGGCTGAAGGCTGCAGTGCGTGATCAAAGCGTGCTGGATGCCGTCGATCGAACGCACCTCCGCCGTATGCGGATCGACCCAGTCGATCCGGGAGCCGTCGGCGACGGATTCCAGGGCGCTGCGGTGCTCGGGGCAAAGGTGGCTGA
Organism: Anaerolineales bacterium; assembly: GCA_016928575.1. NCBI lineage: Bacteria > Bacillati > Chloroflexota > Anaerolineae > Anaerolineales > Anaerolineales bacterium. Next base: position 168,037 of record JAFGKK010000057.1, on the reverse strand, counting down.
GCAGATAAACCCGCCACTCGCGTTCGTTGCGCCGCCACCAATTGAGGTCGATGTGGAACCGGGTGGAAAGGCTTGGCTTGATCAGGCGTCCAGCGCCGGATTCGCTTAGCGGGTCTCGGTCCATTTGACCTCGTCGAACCGGTAATACAAATCCCCCATGTGGGAATAATACGTCCGCTGCATCAATTCCGCAAACACCGGCAGGGGCGGAAGCCGGCGCACGACATTGACCGCGTTGTAAAGCGTGCGCGCATGGACCGTGCTTTGGGGATTCAACTTTGCCAGTTCGCGAAAAACGTCGGCGATCAGCGATTCCAAGGGCGTTTTCTGCTCGTTCATCCGCAGCCAGAGTTCGTCCACGGCTTGCAGGTCGTCGACGGCGATCACCGCCAATTCGTCATACTCGACGGAAACCGCCTGCTTCTGCATGGTGAAGGTCAGCCGGTGGTTGGGCGAGGCGGTGGCGGTGCGGATCCATTCCCGCGCCGGTCGGCGGGTCGCCGGATCCAATACAACCTCGCCGGGTTGATCCCCCCTGCGGATACGAAGCAACCCGCCGGGGAGCAACCCCTTTTTCGGATACCAATCCGCCAATCCGAACACGAAGCGGAACGGCGTCACCACCCATCCGGGAAACCGTTCCCCGGATTCGGAGTCCACAAAATCGAACCGGATCCGGGTGGCTTGGTGGGCTTGGGGGAACACCGATGCCAGCTTTGGGTTAAGCGGCAGGGTACCAACCCGCCAATGCGGGAAGGTGAGGGTCAGCGAGACTTCTTCGACCTCTCCGGCCGGGCCCGCCGCCGGACTCCACTCATCCTCCAGATCGGCCGCCAGTGCCTGCATCTGTTCGGGGAGTTTGCCGGACGCAGGAGTCTCCGGCGCATAGGCCAGGCGCCGCGGCGGAAAGGTGACTTCCGGCGGTTCCAACCGGCGCAGGAACCAAGCCATCTCGCCGGCGGGGCCGACTTCCTCAAAGCGCTCATCCCGGTACAGCGCGTGCTCCAGGGAAAAGGCGGTCAGGCGCGGATCCACGCTGCTCGGCAGTTCGAGGTGCTCCAACAGCGCACTCGTCGGCAGTGGTCCGCCCCCGGCGACGTCGAGCACCGCCTCCGCCAGGTTCAGGTGGCCGTGAGAGATCTCCACCAGCAGCGAGCGGGGAAACCAGCGGTCGGCGATTTTGGCGATGTCCGCCGTTTCCGTCAGGCGGGCTTCGATCAGCGGCAGGATGACGGTTTCGTGTTCCCGGAGAATTTCTTCGGGCGATTGTTCGCTTCCCCCCATTAGGATTTCCAGCGGGATGGCGTTGAGTTCGTGGTTTTCCAGCCGGGATGCGAATTCGCGCTCTTCGCCGTCCACGTTCACGCGGATGACTTCGAAGGCGCCGGCTTCCGGGTTTTCCCCCGGCCGGATGGACACGACCGTCCCGCGGGAAAAACCCAAGAGGGGAAAAACCAACTGCTGGCCCGCTCGGTACGCGAGGCGGGGAAGGTAGATCACATCCTCCGGACTCAATCGGGCGCGGCGTTTGGCGTCGTTTTGTAGCCTCTCACGGATGACGGCGACGGCCAAGCGCTCCGATTCCATTGGAGCGCCTTCTTCCAGAAGGAGATTATTGACAAACTCGACGTCGGTTTCGGTGAGTGTGAAGGCTTCGCCCCACGGTTGCGAGGGGGCTGCTAGTTTCGATTCCACAAGTTCCTCAGATGCGGCGGATTTCGACCCGCAGACTCGGCCGCGGGCATGGCGATTATACCCCGTGCGCCGCGAGTGTCAACGCGCGGGCTTGCCGATTTTTCCCAGAGCCCGCGGCCTTGCCGAAAAAACTTATCGGTTATATCATCGACCGCAAGCGAGGAGAAAGCTGGCCCATGGTGCCCCCTTCCAAGGCCGTCCGGATGGAATGTCCATATTGCGGCGCCGGGGTCCCGGCAAACCAAACCCATTGCCCGGAATGCAATGTCGATCTGATCCTCTATACCGACCTCTGGATCCGCCTCCACCTGGAAGAAGCGCGGAACACTGCCCCCACCGCGCCGATCAGCATCGAAGAACTCGTCCCCCGGCTGGGGGAAAGCTTGGTTTCGCAGAAGGTCATCACCGCGGATCAGCTGCAACAAGCGCTGCAGACTCAGGCCCGCGACGTCAAAGCCGGGAAACCGCCGCGCCGGATCGGACAGGTTCTGGTGGAGAAGGGCTTTCTGAGCCGCGAGACGCTGGACCAATCGGTGGCCGCCATGGTCCTCCAGCTTCAACGGGCTTTGCAATCGGCCAACCGCCGATTGGAGGAACGGGTCCGGGAGCGGACGGCCGAACTGTCCCGCGCCGTCGACAAGCTTTCAGAACTCAGCCAACTGAAGGCGGATTTCGTCGCCAACATTTCGCATGAATTGCGCACGCCCATGACCCATATCGTGGGGTACATCGACCTGCTTTCCGACGACACCTTCGGACCGCTGTCCGAGCAGCAGCGCTCGGCGGTGGCCACGCTTCGCCAGGCATCTCAGCGTTTGACCGATCTGATCGAAGACCTGATCCAATTCTCCGATTCTTCGCGCGGGGGGATCTCGCTCAACTTGCAGTCCGTTTCCCTGCGGGCCTGCCTGCAGGAGGCGCTGGCGCGCCTTTCGGCGAAAGCCCAGAAAGGAAACGTGCGCATCGAAGTTTTCCTTCCGCCGGAGCTGCCGAACGTGCGGGCCGACAGCCGGAAAATCACCTGGGTGCTTTCCCAACCGCTCGACAACGGAATAAAATTCACGCCTTCGGGAGGGAGGGTGAGCGTCCGGACCGGCACCTCTTCCGATCGGGTCTGGATCACGGTAGAGGACACCGGCATCGGAATCCCCGCCTCCCGGATGGATGAGTTGTTTGAGCCGTTCCATCAATTGGAGCGGTCGTTGACCCGCCGCCACGGCGGAACCGGCATCGGGCTACATCTGAGCCGCCAGATCGTGGATGCGCACGGATCGAAACTCACTATAAAAAGCAAAGAGGGAAGCGGCACCAGCTTGATGTTCGATCTGCCCGTTGATCCTCCCCCTCCGGGCAAGTGATTCTTCCGCCGCCCGCCGAAAGCGCGAAGCGGGCTTTCGGCGGGCGGCGGAAGCGAGCGCGAATAGCCGACGAAAGGACTAGTGAAGACGATGCCAGGACCGAATGCCCCGCAGTTCCTCCGCAATAAAATGCTGGGGGTCTTGTTGAAGGACGCGCGAGAAGCCGCCCATAAATCGGTGCGGCAAGCCGCGGAATTCCTCGGGATGACCTCCTCGATGCTTTCGGCGTTCGAAAGCGGAAGGCGGGCGATCACCCTGCCGGAGTTGGAGGCCTTGGCGTACACCTACGACGTTCCCATCCGGCATTTCCTTTACAACGCCCAATTCCTCACCGAAAACAAGCGCGAGAAAATCGACCTGAACCGGCTGATCCTCCTCCGCCAAAAGATGATCGCCACGAAGCTCCGCCAACTGCGGGCGGAGAAAAATCTGCGTCTCGGCGAGCTCGGCAAGAAATCCGGCCTTACCGTCCGGCGGGTGAAGGCCTACGAGAACGGCGTCCGTCCGATTCCGCTGGCAGATTTAGAATCGTTGGCCACCGGCCTGGGGGTGGAAGTCGGATCCTTCCTTGAATACCACGGTCCGGTGGGCGAATGGGAGATGAACCGTGAATCCGACGACCAGTTCCAAAAACTCCCGTCGGATATCCGCCGGTTCGCCGCCCAGCCGGTGCATGAACCCTACCTCCGGCTGGCGATGAAATTAAGCGAACTTCCCGTGGACCGCCTGCGGGATATCGCCGAATCCCTCTTGGACATCACCCTATAGCCCTCCTTCCCCTGTCCGCATCCTTTCTGGAATCCGCCCAGAAGGATTCTTTCCTGCGCTGGCTTCCCTCCGCGGCGTTTCAGTTTCACCACGTCGGATGGCATCCTTGCGAATTCTGGATCGGCCGGGCTCCCTCGCTGTGCCTGACGGACAACCGCGGATCGAAGGTCGGCGCCCTGCTGGCCTCCCCCGACCGTTTGGGTGTGGCGTGGCTGCACCTCTTCGCCGCGGACGATCCCCCCGGAACGAGCGCCGTGTGGGGCCGGCTCTGGCCGGAAGCGGCGCAGGTCCTTTCGGACATGGGCGTGCCCCGCGCCTGGGCGATGACCACAGAGAGTTGGATGGTCCAACTGCTCCTGCAGAGCGGCTTCGAAAACGTGGGATGTGTGGTTGCCTACGGCGTACGGCCTTACCCTTCGCCGCGGATCGGGGAGGTCGACGCCGGAATATCGGCGATGCAGGAAGCCGACCTCCGGGAAGTGGGGGAATTGGACCGGGCCGCATTTTCTCCGCCTTGGCAGTTGGATCCGGATGCGCTGGGGGAAAACCGACGCCGTTCGGATTTGGCGGTCGTCCTCCGCCGGGAAAGTCGCATCGCCGGATACCTCACGGCGGTCCGCACTTCGGTGGGCGTCCATCTCAGCCGCATCGCCGTCCATCCGCGCCACCAAGGCCGGGGAGCCGGCCGCCGCCTGCTCGCCTATTTGTTGGATTTTTTTCATCGGCAAGGGGCGCCGATCGTCACGGTGAACACGCAGACGGAAAACCTTCGGTCTCAACGCTTGTACCGGGAAATGGGATTCTCCCCCATCGGCGGATCGTTTCCGGTTTTCCGAGCGCAAACGGCGCCCATACGCCGATGAACGCGGCTCGATAACCGCATGCGGATTACCGCTCCTAGACAATTCCCGTCAATCATGGCAAACTACCGCCTTTCCTGCAATTCGCCATCATCCCTTGCCCCGGAGGGGTAATGCCCAAGAAACGCAAGGATTTCACCCGGCAGCGGATTTCCTCGATGAACGTGCAGCGCAACCTGATGATCGCCATCGGCGCCGTCGTCCTGATCGTCGCCGTCGTCGCGATCATCGCCAGCCAAAGCGCCCCGGTCGACGCTTCGTTCCCGGCGCGGGAGATTGGCAACCGCAGCACCGCCCGGGTTTTGGTGGAGGAATATTCGGATTATCAGTGTCCCACGTGCGGTCTCTTCGCCACCACCGCCGAAATCCGCCTGCGGGAGGAATACATCAACACCGGCAAGGTGCTTTTCATTTACCGCAGCCTGCCCGTGCTGGGAGCGGAGTCGACCCTGGCCGCGCTGGGCGCCCTGTGCGCGGGGGATCAGGACATGTTCTGGGAATACCACGACATTCTTTACCGCAACCAAGCCGGAGTGAACCTCGGCAGTTTCACCACCGCCCGCCTGCAGGCCTTCGCCGTGGAGTTGAACCTGGACAGCCTTGCCTTCAACAAATGCCTGAGCAGCCAATCGCGGATGAACGTATTGGAGGCGGACGTCAACCGCGCCAACGTTCTGCGGATCCAGGACATGCCGACCTTCTACGTCAACAACGTGATGGTGGCCGGATCCGATCCCAGTTTCCAATGGCTGTTCGACGCCATCGACCGCGCGCTGCTCTCCGCAGGGGGATGACCGGGGGCATCCGTCGTACCTGTGACCGCTGATATAATTGGACAACCTCGGCCGCTGTTGATCCTCGCGGCCGAATCGGGCTTCGGAGGGGGAGATGAAAACCTGGCAAGCGTTTCTCATCGGTTTATGCTCGGGATTGCTTTCGGCCGCGCTGATTCTCATCGGCCACGGCCGGATGGAAGGGAAGGCGATTCTGCTTTCCACCCCGCTCGACCCGCCCGGGGTCCGCGTATCTGTGCGCGGAGCCGTCGCGGCTCCCGGGGTCTACCGCCTTGCCCCGGGCAGCATCCTGCAGGATGCCTTGGATGCCGCCGGCGGCGTCCTTCCGGAAGGCGACACGTCGCGCCTAAACCTCGCCGCGCCGCTGAGCGAGGGACAGGAGGTCCGCGTTCCGGTGAAGACTCCCACGCCCGGTCCCGGCACCCCCACGGCGCCCTCCTCCGGCGGCAAGATCAACCTCAACACCGCCACGCGCGAGGAACTGGAATCGCTGCCCGGCATCGGCCCCGTCCTCGCGCAGCGGATCATCGAATACCGCGAGGAACACGGCCCGTTCCACTCTGTGGACGATTTGTTGAACGTCGAGGGTGTCGGTCCGGCGCTGCTGGAGAAGATCAGGGATTTGGTGGAAGTCTGAGAAGAATCCGCGTAAAGGGCTCAACCCCGATCCTGCGTCTTTGTCTTCCGGTCCTCCCCGGCCCCGCCCCGGCTCATGCTCCGCGCGATCCGGGGCGGGGCTTTGCGCCCTTCGGGAAGAAATTGCTAAACCTTAGGCAGAACGATGGTTTTCTGCGCCTGGTATTTTCCTTTTTTATCGGCATAGGAGACGAGGCATTCCTCGTCGGCCTCGAAGAAAACCACCTGCGCGATGCCCTCGTTGGCGTAGATCCGCGCGGGCAACGGAGTGGTGTTGGAGATTTCCAGGGTGACGTATCCTTCCCATTCGGGTTCGAAGGGCGTGACGTTGACGATGATCCCGCACCGCGCATAAGAGCTTTTCCCCACGCAAAGGGTCAGCACGCTGCGCGGAATGCGGAAGTATTCCACGGTCCGGGCCAGGGCGAACGAGTTGGGCGGGATCGTGCAGACGTCGCCGCGGAAATCCACCATCGAACGCGTGTCGAACGCCTTCGGATCGACGACGGCGGAGTATACGTCGGTGAAGATCTTAAATTCGTCTGCCACGCGGATGTCGTAGCCGTAGGAAGAGACGCCGTAGGAAATCACGCCCTGCCGGACTTGTCTGTCCGTAAACGGTTCGATCATCCCGTGCTCCTTCGCCATCCGGACAATCCAGCCGTCCGATTTTAATCCCATGGAAATCCTCCTTCGTTCATAGGGATTCGCCGTTTGCCGGCGCCTTCCGCGATCCGAGGACCGGATTCTCTAAGATTCCGATGCCTTCAATCTCCACCTGCACCGTGTCCCGGTCTTCCAAGGGGCCCACGCCCGCCGGCGTCCCGGTCAGGAGGATGTCTCCTGCCTCGAGGGTCATGATTCCGGAAAGGAAGGCGATCAGCTGTGGAACCGAAAAAATCATGTCGCGCGTGGATCCCAGTTGGCGGATCTGCCCGTTGACGCGGCAGGCGATCCGCAAATCGTGCGGATCCACGTCCGTCTCGATCCACGGCCCGAGCGGACAGAACGTGTCGAACCCCTTGGCCCGGGTCCACTGGCCGTCGCGCTGTTGCAGGTCCCGCGCGGTGACGTCGTTGGCGATCGTGTATCCGAAGATCCCGGCCGCCGCTTCCTCGGCCCCGACGCCGCGGATCCTGCGGCCGATGACCACCGCCAGCTCGGCTTCGTGTTCCACCCGTTCGGATTGCGGCGGAAGCAGGACGGCCTCTCCCGGGCCGATGACCGCCGAGGGAGGCTTCATGAACAGCAGCGGCACCTCGGGGACTTCGGCGTTCTGTTCGCGGGCATGTTCGGCGTAGTTCCGTCCGACGCAGAGAATCTTCCCCGGCGGACAGGGAGTCACGATCTGCACCGAAGCCGCCGGAGTTCCGGCGGGCATGCGCCGGTGCGCGCCGAACAGCGGCCCGGCGATCAGCCCGACCCGGTCTTCCTCCATCCAGCCTTGCAGTACGGTTGCCTCCCCTTTGCGCCGAAAACGCAGGTATCGCATGGTCAGGAACCCCAGCTCTGGAATTCTTCGAGGATCGATTCGCCGATGAACTCGCGCAGGATGGAATCATCCGGGATAAACTCCGGCGACAACGGGCGGACCCAGGCCAGCAAAGCCAGCAGGCGTTTGGCCTCGATGTACTCGGGGAGATCCGGCCCGACCTGGCGTAGCAGCGGTTCAGCGATCGGCCGCAGCGCCGAAAGCTCGTAAATCAGCGCCGAGTTGAAGATGCTGTCGGAATTTTCCTGGTAAACGAAAATGTTTTTTCGCTCCCCGCGCCGGACTTTTTCCCACACCGAAATGGTGAAGGCGGGGGAATGCCCCCGCTTCGAAGCGTCGCGGACGATCCGCCGGATGAGGCGCGAATCGGTGGTGGAAATCCGGTTGTGCCGGTCGAGGTTCAACTGGGTGAGGGCGGACGCGTAAATCCGGTACACCTCCCCGGAACGGAACCGCGGAAGCAGGGCCGGGTTAAGTCCGTGGATTCCCTCAATGATGACCACGCCGTTCGAGGGCAGCCGGACCGTTTCTCCGGGAACGCGCTTTCCGGAGGGAAAGTCGAAGCGCGGAAGGGAGACTTCTTCGCCCCGCAGCAACCGCTCCAGGTTTTCGTTGAGCAGGCCGACGTCGACGGCTTCGAAGGCTTCAAAATCCATTTCGCCCTGCTCGTCGCGCGGCGTTAACTCGCGGTCCACGAAAAAATTGTCCATCTCCAGCGGATACGGACGCAGGCCGTGCGAGAGGAGTTGAATCGAAAGCCGCCGCGAAAAGGTCGTCTTGCCGGAGGAGGACGGGCCGGCAATCAGCACCAGCCGGATCGTATCCCGCAGGTCGGCGATGCGGCGGGCGATCTCGGCCGTTTTCTGATCGTGCAGCGCTTCGGCCACCAGAATAACCTCCCGCCCCCGGCCGCGTTCGATGGCCTGATTCAGCATGCCCACATCTTCCAAGTTCAGCCGTTCCTGCCAATGGCCGTACTCCTGGAAGGTCGCCCAGAGTTTTGGATAATCCCCGTTGGGCAGAAGTTCGTTGGGAAGATGGCGCCGCGGAAAGCGAAGGATGAAACCCGCCCCCGTCCGGTGCAGGCGGAACTTTTTTAAATATCCGGTCGAGGGGACCATGTATCCATGGAAGTAGTCCTCGATCCCGCGCAGGCTGTAGAGGGTCAGGTAATCCTTCTCGCGGGTTTTTAACAGGCGGATCTTATCCTGGTAGCCTTCGCGCTCGAAGAGGGCGATCGCCTCCGGGAGCGGCACCTGGCGCTTGCGGATCGGCTCGTCGGAGTGCGCGATCTCCCGCATCCGGGTTTCAATCCGCTGCATCTCTTCTGCGGAAAATGCGCCGCGCCGGTAGGCGGTGCAGTAGAATCCTCCGTCGCTGACCGAGTGATCCACCGCCACGTCGGCGCCCGGAAACAACTCGCGTACGGCGACCACCATCAGGAACACCAGCGACCGGCGGTAGATCCGCGCCCCGTCTCCGGTCCCCGTATTCAGCGGTTCAAGCATCCCGTCCTGAAAAACGGCATGCGTTAATTCGCACAATTCGCCGCCGAACAACGCCGCGACGATCGGCGGTTCGGCATGAACTTCCGCGGCGCGGAGGAACGCCTCGATCGTTGTCCCCGCCGGCCCCTCAAAAGTCCTTCCGTCTGCGAGAGTCACCTGGACCGTCGTCCGTTTGGCGGCCGGACCAATCTTGGATTGCGTCTCCATCCTTCCGCACCTTCTTGACACTCGATGTTCGGCTGGTATAATCTTCGGGTTTTCCTCGGTAGCTCAACCGGCAGAGCAATCGGCTGTTAACCGATTGGTTCCAGGTTCGAATCCTGGCCGAGGAGCCTTTCTTTAAATTGTAACCCACTTCCCCGGTTTTTTCCCGCCCGGCTTCTTTCAAATATCCGCAATGCGCTTCCGCATTGTTGGTCCGTCCACAAGGCGCTGGGAAAAAAAGAAATAGATATCGGCCTCCCTCTCATCCGCCCTGCCCTCGCTTTCCCTCGCTTCGCTCGGGACAGGCGCTCGCCGCCTTCGCCATGACAGAGAACAACGGCACCGGTTTTTTCGCCGGCGCAATCCGTGTTGTTCGGTGGAAATGGATTCGCGTCTCGGCGACTCGTTCCAATCCCTTCAACCCCATCCTCCCTTCCGAGCCCATTGCAAGCGGCCTTCGGATTCTCTATTCCAATGCACGCGGTCGGGAAATCGCCGGCGGGCCTCCGGGAGTGCCGTCGGAACCGCCGGCGGCCTGGACGGATCAACTATTCAGAACAATCGCCGATCGCACACCCCCTTGGCTTTTTTCGGAATCGCCCCATCGGATTCCGAAAAGGAAGACGGCAAAAACCAAACGGCCGAGCGGCCGTTAAGACTCCCGTATGAAGGTCGGCTATCCCCTGCTTAATTCCCTTGCTCGTCCAGGATCCGCTCGGCAACCAGCCTTCCCGAGACCATCGCCGTCGGCATACCCGTGCCGGGATGCGTGCTGGCTCCGACAAAATACAAGTTTTTAAGTCGCGGATGCCGGTTGGCCGGGCGGAAAACAGCCATCTGCGTCAATCGATGGGACAACCCGTGGGTGGATCCATACACCAAGTTGTACCGTCCGGCCCATGAGGGCGGCGTGTACACCGCTTCGGCCTGGATGTGCCTCTCGAGACCGGTGAGGCCGATGGTTTTCAGTCTGCGGAACACATGCCGACGGGCCTCGCCCCGCAGGGCCTCCCAATCCTGTTTTCCGTTGTCGGTCATATGGCCGACCGGAATTGTCGCGACCAGGGTTTCCCGTCCGGGAGGAGCCGCGGCCGGATCGAGCCGTGAGGGAGTGTGGACATATATGGTGGGATTAGCCGGAAGGCCTTTATCGCGGATGATGCTTTCGAAGTTTTCACGGTAATCATCCGCCAGGAAAAGCATATGGGGTTTCAGGTCGGGAAATTGCCGATCCAGCCCCCAGAAGAAATTGATCACCGAGCAGGAGAACTGCTTGCGCAGCAGCGCCTTGGCCGATCCATCTCCAGGAAGCAGGTCGCGGTACACGTACGGCAGATCCGCATTGGCTAGGATCAGGTCCGCTTCCAACCGCGACCCGTCGGCCAGGCGGATTCCACGGGCGCGCGCCCCATTGACCTCGATCCGCTCCACCGCCGCGTTGCAGACGATTTCCGCACCGGCTTCGCGGGCCAGGTCCGCCAGAACCTCCGACACGCGGTACATCCCCCCGCGCGGATACCACACGCCGTGCGCCAACTCCGAGTAGGGCATCATCGAATACGTGGCCGGCGCCTCGAACGGGCTTAACCCCATGTACATATCTTGGAAAGTGAAGGCGTTTTTCAGGCGCGGCGTGTTGAAGTAGGCGGCCATGTTCCGGTAATGGTTCACCAGCGGCTTGATTTGGAAAAGCAGGGGCGCGTTGCGCAGGTTGAAAAAATCGGTCAGGCGTCGGAAATCTCGGTTGACCAGGTTATCCAGCACCAGTTGGTAATGGCGTTCCCCTTCCTTGAGATAGCGCCCCAGCGCCCGGAAGCTTCCCGGTTCGACGGCTTCCATCTGCCCGCGCAGGCAATCCATGTCTGAAGTCAGCGCCAGTCGGGCGCCGTCGTCGAACACAAGATGGTAAGTCGGATCCACGCGCTGCAGGTCGAGCCGGGCGCGCATGTCCGCCCCCAACGCGCGGAATTCCGCCTCGTACAGCAAGGGCATGACGAACAACGTGGGACCGGTATCGAACCGATGGCCTCTCCGCACGAGGCGGTTGCAGCGTCCTCCGGGGGCTTCATTTTTCTCCAGGATGGTGACGGGCATCCCCCGGCGGGCCAGATGGGCGGCGGCGGTCAATCCGCCGATACCGGCGCCGATGATGATCGCGGATTCCGGCTTCATATCTTTCCTTGCCCTTCCGCAACAACCGCACCGACCGTCCCAGCCGCTTCCGGAGCGCTGAACAGGGAAGCGAGCGCAAGCCAAGCCGTTTGAAATCCCGCCCGCGCGCTTTTTCTTTCTTCGTATTGGGAACGCACGCGAAAACCCTCCCGTTCGATCGTATCCAGGAACCATTCAAACCGCGCCATGTAGGCGAACCCCGCCAGTCGATTCCGCAGGCAACGGACCCTTCGAAAATACCGCTTTCCGGCCTTGAAATATCCCCTCGCCAATTGCACCCTGCCCTTCACCCAGGAGCGGTAGGCCGGGCTGTCCAGTTCCTGCGGCCCGATGCCGCTTTCCTCCAGCACCTCGCGCGGGATGTTGTAGTATCCGGCCTTGGCATCATCGCAGGTGTCCCGGATCATGTGTGCGACGTGCGCGCCGGAAACGGCCGCATACCGGGTTTCGTCCCGGGGCGCGTACGAATCGTGTCCGATGAAGTGGTGCATGTTTTCGGTCACTGCCACCGCCAGCCAGCGCGTATACCCGGCCAATTCGGACCGGGTGATCACCCGGCCGCGTCGCTCGACGTCGAACGCCATCACCCGCATCATATTCCGCAGGTATGCCCGCAGGCCGCTGTCCTTCTCGCGGTCGCTCCGGACCAGCGCCACAAGCAGGCCCTCCCGGGGATCGGCGACCTGCGGCGCTTCGCCGCGGCAACAGCGTTCGAGCAGCCGCTCCTGGCGCCGAAGGAATTCCCGGCGGGACGGGGATTTGACGTCGCTGCCTGGCCCCCCCCTCTCCACGGCCGCATCCAACACGTCGTCCACCCACCGGAAGTAGGCATATGAACGATACGCATCGGCGACTCGTCCGCGATCCACCAGGAATCGAACCGTGTAAAACGCCTGTTTGCTTGAGGCTTTGGTGATATCCGAAGCCAGATTGTCATTAACGCAATCCACCCGTCATCCTTTCGACGACCATCCGGATTATCCGGCCTTTTCACCGGCTCCGGAAGCGCCATCCCGGAATAACGCCGCGCTCCGGAATCCGGTTTTTCCGGCCGGCGCATACGCTGCAGCCCATTCCTCCAATGCTCCGATCATCGCCGGGGCTTCACCGACGGTCATAAAGCGGGGGATGGCCGACGCCGTTTTACGCGAAAAAAGCGCGCGAGAAAGCCCGCTTCTTTTATATACGCGCCCTTAGGAAATTCGATCGGTTTCTATGCGGCGTTCTTGGCTTTCACCCGATCGGTATGCTTCATAGCCTTTTTATACAGAACCGCCTGAATCGGGAGGTTCCCGGGGATGGCGTAGGCGCACTTATTAAAAAAGGGATTGCCCACGGGACAGGCAATCTCGTTCACAGTCCGGATGCCTTTGTGTCTGATGGACTGCCTGGCGGACGAACGCCGGCCAGCGACGATGCGAATCCCGATCCGACTTGAGGCCGCTCGCCCGGCACCCTGGCAGGGATCCGGCCCTTCATTTCCTCCGCTTGGGAGGAGGCGGAAAGATCGACGGATCGATCACGTCGTACTTGCCCGGTTTCGGAGGGTTTATCAAGGTGTACACAATGGAAAAGACCGCGGTTCCGAAGAGGAGCACAATCAACGCCGAAACCAGCTTGAGGAACAGATACGGGGATTGCGCCGGACCGGCCAACTGGCCGGGGATCAGAAGCCAACCCTCGGAACTGTTCATCTCGATCAGCCATCCACCCAGCAGATACCCCGCCGTGCTCAGACCCACCACGGTAAAACATCCCACCGCCGCCCATGCGGGATGGAGGTTTTTTTTCCCATCCCGCATGGCTTCGATCTCAAAATGGTGACCGGAACCCATGCCTTCTTCTCCTTAGAAGACCCGCTGGTTTTTCGGAGGCAAGCGAACAGTCATATTGCGGATCGGGTTCCACCCAACGCCCCGATCGCCGAAAATTATACCGCACCTCATCCTTCCTCCGACGCGGCGGACAAACACAAAGTTGCCTGTTCGTTTCGGCTTTCAATCGGGCCGCACCCGCTTCCCCTGCGGATTGGATTGATCCCGGTTTTGCGGCTGGGCGGACTCATCTTGAACCGCGTCCAACAAAAACATATGCGGCCGGGTTCCGTCCTCCGTGGTGTCCATTTCCTCCTGTGCGTCCCCGGTCCGGTGAAATTCGTAGCGGCATTCCTTCTGCGATTGCCCGCGCCCGCCCAGGGAAACCGCCATCCCCTCGCGGAGAACCGCCTTGCCGGTAATCCTGCGGCCGTCGAGGTAGGTTCCGTTGTGGCTGTCCAAATCCTCCAGGATGATTTCATCCGCCTCGCGCCGGATGACGGCATGCACCCGGCTGACCCGGGTGTAGTGCTGCGGCACGACGATCGTGCATTTTAGAGGATCGCGGCCGAGGAAGGTCTCCTCCTCCCAGAGTGAATAGGTCGCCGCCGTCCGCCCCTCGCTGATTTGCCGCAGCTGTCCGTAGCGGTGGACGGGGAGAATCCGCTCAACCGACTTCCATCGCTCCACCGAAAACAGCGCCAAAAGCAGCGGCCGCATCTTCGCCGGCGTCAGCCGGAACGGATAGTAGGGCGGCGAATCCACCTGTTTGACCTCAAACCGCAGGGTGGAAATCCATTCCGGAACTTCATCCGCGGAAATGACCGAGAAGTCGCTTTCCCAGGAGCGCAGCCGCCCGCGGCTCCACTCCGGCGCAACTTTTCGGATTTCCGCGAGGTCCGCCTCCGGATTGGTAAAACAAACGCACGTCTGCAGCCGCAATCCGCGTCGTTTCCCGCGGGTCAATTCGGGATACTGCTCGCGGACAACGGGAAGAAAGCGTTCCATAAACCGCTCACCGTGCCCTTGGACCTGGTCGTGCGGATTTAGGTAGGAAGACGAGGCCGGCCGTTCGCGGCCCGGAAACGGCTTGAAGCCCAACATCTTTTGGCCGTCCGCCAGCCAATGATCCTCGGGATTGATACGGATGGCTCCGCGATGGCCCTTCATTTCCAGCAGGCCGATCCCCCGTTCGGAAATCACCAGCATGTCGATGTTCGGAGAATGGAGATTGAACGCGAGAAGGTACAATTCCGGGGCGGCGTGGAAGGCGCGCCAAGCCTTGCCGATCATCCGAATGGCCGCATGAACCTCGTGCGAAAAATCCGGCTCCCAAATACGGCCTTGCGGATCTTTGCCTGTAAACAATTCGACGGTCATGCGGTGCTCCCGGCCGGAGCGGCGCCCGCCGCGGCGGAAGAGAAGGGGCGGCATCCAAGCCGGCCTATAAGCCGCGTTCTGTGGTGCGGGTTGCCCCGCCCGGCGATCATCTCTCTCGGCGCGCGTGTTGCCACGCGGCTCCAGCGGCCTACCCGAGGTTCCGACGGCCCGGGCCGGACCGTTTCCCCCGCGGGGGGTCACCTCTGTTTGGCCTTGCTCCCGACGGGGGTTGCCTGGCCGTCCGCATTGCGGCGGACGCCGGTGGTCTCTTACACCGCCGTTTCACCCTCGCCCGTTTCCGGGCAATGCGCTTCTCTGTGGCCCTCTTCCGACAGGTTGCCCCGCCCCGGGAATTACCCGGCGTCGCGCCCTGTGGAGCGCGGACTTTCCTCGGCCCCGGACCTGCGTCCGGAGCCGCGATCGCCCGGCCGGCTTGGATACCGCAAATAATATAACATGGAATGCACACCGATCGAGCAGCCGCGCGGCGCATGCTTCGCGGCGGTTCCGCCGGAGCGAAAGCGGGCGGAAGACGCCTGAGAAAACCGCGGAGTGAGGCCGGGCACGGGACTGCCGGCGAGGAACCAATCAGGCGGCGGGCGTCGGGGTTGCCGCGGCCGGAAGCATGATTCGGTTGTCGGGCGTGACTCCCTCGTAGGCATGGAGGACGGCTTCCAGGTAATACGAGAGGGTTCCCTGATACGGCCGGTCCCCGTATCCGACGATCCAATCGCTCAGGTTGAACGCCAACGGGCCGCCGGCCGATATCCATTCGCCGTTGTAGCGCCGGGCGATGTGGATGTGGCTTCCGGTCGCCGTTCCGCCTTCGCAGGAAGGATGCCCGATCCGATCGCCGGCCCGCAAACGCGCGCCGGCGGGAATCCGGCCCGCTTCCGCCACGTGAAAATAAAAAACGATCCATCCGGTATGTTCGTCGCCGTCGAAATCCAAATCCAAAACGACCGTCGCCGGACCACTGCGTGCGACCAGGCCGTCGGCGGCCGCCGTCGCCCACTCGGGGCTTTCCTGACAGCCGTACGTTTCCGACGGCGGGGCGAAATCGACCGCCGCCCACGGCAAATGATGCCCCCAGACCGAATGCGGTCCGCCGGTATAGATCCAAATTTTCCCCGGTTCGAAAGGCAATTGCATCGCCGGCTGAAGCAGACCGCCCGGGATCAATTCCTCGGCGTACCCGAACGGGTCGCCGAACAGCCGCCGGTAGGTTTGGACAAACCCCTCCGGACCTACGGCAAGATCGAACTCGTCCTGCCCGAACCAGTGCGCCAGCAGGTATTGGACCGCCACCGTTCCGGCGTTCTGCCACGGGTCGGGGTGGGAAACCCGGCCGTCGGCCAGCTCCAATTCCCCAAGCCAGCCCGTCCGCCAGCCGTAGTATCCCTCGTTCAGCATCTCCGCAGCCCACGAAAGCTGCATCCCGAGTCCGATATCGGTGATGTCCGTCGAACCGAGCGGATACGCTTTCAAGGCCTCGCTTTGATCGTCGCGGCTCAACGCGCCTGAGCGGTATTCCAAAAGCGCCAGGAGCAGGCGCGGATGCACGGAAAAATCCCTCGCCACGGTTTCCACCACTCCCCAACCGTCCAACCGCATCCCGAATACGAATTCGGCGTAGTCCTTTAAGTATCCGGGCGAATTCTCGACGAACACCGAACCGGAAAAATGCCCCGTCGAAGGTCCGGCCGCCACCTCGCTGTCGGGCAAAATCTGGAACGGCGTCCCGGTGAAGGGAGCCAGGTACACCGGTACGCGGAGGATCTCGCCCGGGATCAGCGTTGTGATCTTGCCGGGCAGATCGGGGTTTTGCCTGCGGATGTCCTCAACGGTGGTGCGGAAATGAGCGGCGACGGCTTCGAGCGTATCGCCGGATTGCGCTTGATAGTCCATGATCTGCCCCGGTTCGGAGAGCAGCCGGGTGGGAAGCGGCGTGGGGGAAAGGACTGAGTAAAGCTCGGCGCTTTCGGCCGTCGCCGTTGCGGGGATCGTGGCCGGCAATTCCTCCGGACCGCAAGCCGAGACACTCAGGAACAAGAAAACCGCCGGCCCCAATAACCGGCCCGCCCGGAAACGCCACCCTGCCGCCAAGCGGCGAGAACCCGGATTCGGCGGCACATCCAGCCACAGCGTAGTATCCGATACCCGTGGATTCATTCGTTCCGAACCGATTCTAATCCGGTCCGAGGCTTCAGCGCCACACGAGGAGTTCCTGCGTCGCCCAAGCCCGGGCGGTGACGACAATCCCATCGCGTTCCAACGTTCCCTCGTAGGGATGTTCCCCCGCATGGGCCACCCAGCGGCTGAGGATAAAGGGAACCGGCCCCCCGGCGAGCATCCACTCGCCGTTGTATTTCCGGGCGATGTGAATGTGAGTCCCGGTGGCGATTCCGCCCTCGCAGGACGGATGGCCGAGCCGGTCGTCCGTCTCCACCCGCATCCCCTTTAAAATGTGATCCTTATCGGCGATGTGCAGGTAGAGCACGTTCCAGCCGGTCTGCTCGTATCCGTCTCCGTCCAGGTCGATCACCACCACGTGGCCGATCGAGCGTACGATCAGCCCCGGGGCGACCGCGGTCGTCCAACTCGGCGAGATGGCGCAATTCGGCGCATCGGTCGGCGCGAAGTCCAACGCCGCCCGCGCGCCGTCGCGCTCCCAGGCCCCGTGCGGGCCGCCGGTGAAAGCCCACTGCTGGCCTTTGTAAAAAGGCAGTTCCATCTCGTAAAGCGGCAGGTCGGCGGTGTACAACGGCTCGATGGCTTCGCTGAACGGATCGCCGAACAGCCGCCGGTACACCTCCAAAAAGTCTGCGACGGCCTGCGCCCATTCCCCGCGTCCACCGGTTGTCCGGGCGAAATAATACAGGATGGCCGCCGTTCCAGCGTTCAGGTCCGGAGCCAGCCTCATGACGCTGCCGTCGTTGAAGGGAAGCTCCAACTGGCTGGCATCGCGCCAACCGTAATAGCCGATGCTTAAAATGTTGGTCGCCCAAACCAACTGCCCCGACAAACCGAAGGAATCCGGGTCCTTGTAGCCGAGCGGATAATGGAGCGTGTCGGCGGAGGGATTCTTTTTGGTGACCCAGCCGCTGGAATACTCCACCAGGGCGATCAGCAATTTCGGGCTGAAGGAATTGTTGAACGCGATCTGCCGGAGAATTTCCGGGCCGTTGGCCATCTCTCCGCTGCCCTGGATGTAGGAAGACAGATACCCATCCTGGTCGCGGAGGTATTGGATGGGATCGAAATTGGCGAAGGCCGGCGAATACACGATCGCGCTGTCGGGAAACAGGTGCGTGGAATCCGACGTGCCTTCCAACGAAACGGGAATGACCAACCGCGTTCCCGGTTCGAGCAGCCTTTCCTGCGGCACCGGATCGCCGTTGACCGCTTGGATGTCGCCCGGCAGAACTCCAAACCGGATGGCGATGGTCCGCAGGGTATCGCCGGCCTGGACGATGTAGCCCGTCGGCAGGGGCGTGGCCTGCGGCCTCCGGGTCGGCGTCGGCGGATAGGTATTGGTCGGCTTGAGGGTCGCGGTCGGGAGCGGGACCGCGGTTGGGGTGGCGGTCGGCGGATCGGTTGGCGTCGGCGTGGGCGGCGGGACCGTGCGCGTGGGAGTGGCAAACAAAGAATCCACTTCCAGCGTCGCGGCGGTCTCCCGCGAACACGCCAAGGCCGGCGCCGCGAGGATGCACAGCAGGAGGGCCAATCCGATTCCGGGGCACCGCCGCTTTTGCCGATTCATCGCCAGATTTCATTCTCCGGAATTCCGCAATCGCAGGCTTCGATGGTCCGGTCGCCCTTGGTGAGATACCCGTCGTATTCGACTCCGGTTGCAATTGCGGTCCAGCCGCTGAGGACAAACGGGATCGGACCGTCGGCCGCGATCCATTCGCCGTTGAAGCGCCGGGCGATGTGGACGTGCGTTCCGTTCGAGTACCCCCCTTCACAGGAAGGATGTCCCAGCCGGTCGGCCAGAAGGACCCGCTTCCCGACCGGGACACGGTCGCGGCTTTCGATGTGCATGTAGAAGATGGTCCAGCCGGTGTGCTCGTTGCCGTCGAAATCCAGATCCAGGACCACGGCTCCTTCCTCGCTGCGGACCACCAATCCGGGGGAGGACGCCACAACCCAAGCTTCCGATTGCACGCATCCGCTGACGATGTCCGACGGCGCGAAATCCAACGCCGCCCACGCCGATCCGCTGTCCCATCCGCCGTGCGGTCCGCCGGTGAAATACCATACCACATCGTCTTCAAAAGGCAGCATCAACATCGGCTGGACCAAGCCTGCGGGGACGACCGGCTCCAGCGACCAAAGAAACGGATAGCCGAACATCGCTTGGAAGGTGGAAAACACCCCCCCCTCGCCCACCGCCGCTTGCCAGGCTTGCTTTCCATAGATCCGCGACATCAGGTATTGCACGCCGGCCGTGCCGGCATTAATCCCGGAACCGATCCGGACCACGCTGTCGTCCTCCAGAACCCAATAATCCGACCCTCCGGCCTTCCAATCATAGTAGCCCTGATTAAGTTGGTCGGCGGCCCACGCCAGCTGGCGGTACAAGCCCTCGCGGCCGGTCTCGACGACGAACGGATAGGTCGCTTCGCCCGCCGAAGGGTACGGATTGCTGATCCACCGCGCGGTGTACTCCAGCACCGATAGCAGCAATCGCGGATTGACGGAGTAGTGTTCCGCAACGAAGGCGACGATCTCCGGACCACTCCGTTCTTTCCGTTCGACGACCTCGAGGTAGCGATGCAGGTAGCCGTTGCCCCCCTTGAGAAATTCCACGGGATCAAATCCGTCGGCGGCCGGCCCGAACACCAATTCCGAATCCGGAATGATTTTAAAATTCGGTCCGGGCTTCTCGGATTCCGGGACCGGGATGGCGAGGGTTTGTCCGACTTGCAGCGCGTCCGGATTCGTCAAGCCGTTGAGGGCGATGATCGCCTCTTCCGTGACCCCGAACTTTTCTGCAATGGAAGCGATGGTGTCGCCCGGTTGGACAACATAGGTGCCCGGTCCGAGCGTCGGAAGCGAGGAAGGGCGGGTCGGATCCAGCGTGGGGGTGGCGAACATGGCGGTCGGAGCGGCGGTGAATTCCGTCGCGGGGAGAAACGGACTGGGGTTTATCGTCCCTGGGATCGCGGCTTGCCCTTGCCCGACGATCGCGGATGGAAATTTGTCGGCAGTCGTTTTCAAATACTGGACCGGAGCTCCGGACCGGGTACATGCCCACCCAAATAGAATGGCGATAATTATTACCCAATTTTTCCTAATAATTCCACTTGCCTCGGATTTCATAGAAAATAATGTAGCATGTTCCCCCCCCTTTTTCCAGAGTCCTGTCAAGCTATTGTTTTTTTTGGGTCCGGACGTTATGATTTGCGGGCATAGACCTCGACGCCGTCTGATGGGGGGAAAAAAAACCGGCGGGGGATCCGCCGGCGCGAAGGAAGGCTAAACCCTACTTCACTTTGACGGACGAGCGCAGGCATCTGGCGCACAGCACCATGGTCTGCTTGCGCTTGCCGCTCCAAACGGCTACCTTCTGGAGGTTGGGGCGGTAGGATCGTCTCGTCGCCCGTTTCGAGAACGAGCGGTTGTGGCCGAAGGTGACCGCCTTGCCGCACTTTTCACATTTTGCCATTTTCCGATTCCTTCCTGGGAATGCTTTTCCGGCGCAAACCGGTCCGCATCTTACCATAGGAAGGGTGGCCGGACAAGATACCGTCCGGACAAGAGTCGCCCGCCGAACGGGCGCCAGCGGATAGGAGGGGATGAACCGAATGAAAAAGGACGCCGAAATCTCCCTGGGCGACGTCCGCATCTCCCTCCATGCCGTCTCCGCGCTGGCCAGTCAGGCCGCGCTGCGGTCGTACGGCGTGGTCGGGATGGCCGCCCGCGGCTGGTTCTCCTCCTGGATCCATCCCACCGCCAAGGATCCCAGCCAGGGCGTGGAAGTCCATGTGCTGGACGACGGCATCAGCCTGGACGTGTACGTCATTTTGGAGTACGGAACCCGGATCTCCACCGTAGCGGACAGCGTCGCCCATGCCGTATGCTATACCGTGGAAAACAATTTCCGCCTGCCCGTGGAAACCGTCAATGTGCATGTCCAGGGCTTGCGCGTGAGCAACCCGGATTGAACACTTCCCTCAGGACGGCAGGACGCCGGAGATGACTTCCCCCCCACAAGCGCCGGAACCATCCCAATCCCCTTCTGTGAACGCCACGATTCCCGCCATCGACGGGCAGCTGCTAAAGCAGCTCGTCTTTGCCGGTCTGACGTGGTTGAACACCAACCAGCAGACGATCAACGCCCTAAACGTGTATCCGGTGCCGGACGGCGACACCGGGACGAACATGTCCCTCACCATGCAGGCGGCGTTCCAGGAGGTGGCCAACAGCGATTCCTCCAGCGCCGGCCAGGTGGCGCACAGCATTGCGCACGGAGCGCTGATGGGAGCCCGCGGCAATTCCGGCGTGATTCTTTCCCAGATCTGGCGCGGGATCGCCCGCAGCGTGGATGCCAAGCCGCTGATCGATCCGGCGGCGTTCGCCCACGCCTGGCAGGAGGCCCGCGAGACGGCCTACAAGGGCGTCGTTCGTCCGGTGGAGGGCACGATCCTCACCGTCGCCACCGACATCGCCCTGGCCGCTGAGGAAGCCCGTTCCGCGGGATGCGCGTTCCCGGAACTGCTCTCCCGCATCGTGTCGGCCGCCGACCGCTCGGTGCAGCGCACGCCGGAGATGCTGCCCGTCCTGCGTCAGGCCGGCGTGGTCGACGCGGGAGGCAAGGGTTTGTTCTTCCTGCTGGAGGGCATGCTCCGGTATTTTGAGGGCAAGCCCCTCGACAAGCCGCTGATGACCGTCGCCCCCCTAAACGCCCTCGACCTCAGCCGGGCCGAGGAGTTCGTCGAGGAGGGGCAGGATTTCGAAGTCGTCGTGGATTTCACCCCCGCCTCCCCGTTGAATCTGGAGCAGTTCTACAAGCATTTGGAGCAGATGGGCACGTCGATCCAAGTCGGCCAGGGCGACGACTTGTACCGCATGCACATCCATGTGCCGTCCGAGAATCGCTACGCACCGATCGACTATATTCTCGAGATCGGCACCGTCACGAAAGTGGCGATCGAAAACCTGCAAGAGCAAACCGGCCTGCACCGCAAAAAGCCGGATGAGGAAATCGCGTTCCGCAAGGTCCAGGCCGAGCAGATCGCGGCGGTCGCCGTTTCGCCGGGAATCGGTCTGACCAAGGTGTTCGCCAGCCTGGGGGTTTCCGCGGTCGTCCCGGGCGGCCAGACGATGAATCCCAGCACCCAGGAGATCCTCGCCGCCTTCGCCGATCTGCCGGCCGAAAAGATCGTCATCCTCCCCAACAACAAGAACATCCTGATGGCCGCCCAGCAGACAGCCCACCTGACCGACAAGCAGATCGCCGTCATTCCCACCCGCAGCATCCCCCAAGGGATCGCCGCCATGCTCGCCTTCCAAAACGACGGCAGCCTTGACGGCGTCCGGCAGGCGATGGCCAACGCCATCGACGGGATCGAAAGTGGAGAATTAACCCTGGCCACCCGCTCCGTCGAGATGAACGGGATTCGGGTGGCGGAAGGACAGTTCATCGGCCTGCGCAACGGACATCTGGTGTCGACCGGGAATTCGCTGGAAGACACGCTGATGGATCTCCTTTTTAAAATGGGAGCCGAATCCCGCGAATTGGTGACTCTGTATTGGGGAGAGCGGCTCACGCCGCAAGCGGCGAACCAGTTGGCGGATAAAATCCGGGCCACCTTCCCCGCCCAGCAGGTGGAGAGTTACGAGGGCGGACAGCCGCATTATTTCTTTATCCTGTCGGTCGAATAAGGGGGGCAACGATGGCTGCCAAGCCGCATCCGGCGGAAACAACCGCCAAGCTCCGCCCAACCGGTCCCGCGCCGAGGAACCGCATGCGGATCCACATCGTCACCGACAGCGCCTCGGCGTTTCCAAATCCGGAGACCGCCCGGCGGCCTGACGTAACGGTCCTGCCCCTGACGATCCACATCGGCACGCACTCCTTTCTGGACGACCAAAACGGCGACACGCTGGAGAAAATCCGCCCTCTGCTGGTGAACCGCGACCCGCTGCCGGTCGTCGCCTCGCCGAGCGTGGAAGCCTTCCTCTGCACATTTCAAAGCATCTCCCGCCACACCCGCAACATTCTCTGCCTGTTGAGTTCCAGCCGCCTGTGCCGGGCGGTGCGGAACGCCAAAGCCGCCGCTGAATCCTTCGCCGGACGGCTGAACATTATCGTGGTGGATTCACAAACCACATCCGCCGGAATCGGCTTCCTGATCGGGGAGACCCTGCGGATCGCCGACCGGGGCGCCTCGCTGGAGGAGGCGGTCCGCCAGCTGCGCTACCTCGTCCCGCGGATGTACGCCGTGTTCTTCATTGAGGACCTGGCCTACCTGCAGCACACCGGCCGGATCAGCCGGGCGCAGGTGATGCTGGGCGATCTTCTGGGGATCAAGCCGTTTCTCTCCTTGGAAGAGGGGGGCTTGGTCCCGCTTGAGAAAGTCCAAACGCCGGAGCAGGCCGTGGAAAAGCTGGTGGAATTCGTCGGCGAGTTCACCCACCTGCACCGTCTGGCCTTGGTATACAATGCCAACGACAACCAGCATCACGGACGGCTCCTGTATCAGCGGGTGCGGGAGGTTTTCCCCGCCTGCCCGGTCTCCACCATGCCCATGGGGGCTTCGGTCGCCTCGATCTTCGGCCCGCGCTCCTCCGGCATCATCGTATTCGACCTGCCTTCCGGAACGCGCGGCTCGGCCCAATAGGAGTGTGCACCATGACAGAAACCATCGGATTTGTAACCGACAGCACCAGCGACGTCCCCCCGGACGACGCGGAACGGTTCGGAGTGGAAATCGTCCCGGCGATGATCATGTTCGGCGGGAAAAGCTACCGCGACGGGGTCGACATTTCGCGCTCGGAACTCTACCGCAAAATGACCGCCCAGCGGATTTTGCCCACCACCTCGACCCCGTCGGTCAACGCATTCGAAGAGGCTTTCGAGAAGGTTCTTTCGCGCGGCGTGCAAAAGATCCTCTCCATCCATCTGGCCTCGAGCCTGAGCGGGATTTTCAACTCGGCCTCGATCGCCGCCCGGCGGTTTCCCGGCCGGGTGGAAGTGATGGAAACCGGCCAGGTATCGTTGGGCACCGGATTTCAGATCCTGGCGGCGGCCGAAGCCGCCGCGGGCGGCGCCCCGCTCGACGCCCTGCGGAAAACCATCCTCGAAGCCAGAAAGCGGGCCCGCCTCGTGGCGCTTATCGAAAGCCTCACGCACCTGTCTCACAGCGGCCGGCTGCCCGCCCTCGTCGCGGGAATCGGCGACTTTCTGCAGATCAAACTGCTGATCTCGCTGTACGAGGGGACGGTCAGCCGCGTGGCTCAGGTCCGGACCCAGACACGCGGCCTCGCTGCGCTCGTCGAACAAGTCCGTTCCTGGGGGCCGGTCGAACGCCTGGCGATCGCCCACGCCAACGCTCGCCAATTGGCGGACGGGCTGATTCCGCAGCTGGCCGGGAGCATTCAAGGACTCGGGCGGGTGCTCAAGGAAACAACCCGCGTGATCGAGGTTACGCCGGCGATCGGGGTGCACATCGGTCCGGGTGCGGTCGGCGTGATCGCCATCCAATCCCCGGCCGGATCCTGACCCGTCCCCCGATGGATACCCGGCAACTTACGAAATACATCGTCGACCGGCTGTCGGCGGCCGCCAACCGGGACGACGTCATCCTCTACGTCTGCCAACGCGGCCGGATGGATTGGAACCGTGCCCAGGCCTTGGTGGCGGACGTAGAGGAAGCCTACGCCGAAGTGATCGACCGGCGGCACCTTCCGATCAACCTAACCTCCTCGGTGATGGCCGTCTTGGCCGGGGCTCTGGCCGCCGGCTACGCGGTCCTGGCAATCTTCGAACCGTTGATCGGCCGCCCGCTTCCGGACTTTCTCTACCTGGCCAACGACTTCGCCATCCATTACGGCCTCCTCCCGGATACGCGCACCGCGCTCGAGACTCTCCAGCGCTACGATGTCCTCCCGGATTTTTGGAGAACGCTGTATACTCTGGGCCAGGACATCGGCGTGAGTCGGGACCTCATCACCGCGGTTTTTGTCCTGGCCAACGGCTACTTCTTTTGGCCCGTGTTGGTGCTGGGCTTGTATTCGTTGATCGCCGGATTGACGGAATTCTTTTCCCACCTCTTCCGGCTTGCCGGACGGTAAATCCCATCCAAAGGCAAATCCACTTGACGGTTTCCATAATCGAGACCTTGATAAAAATGCTTCGCAACGAAGCGGACATGGGGTATTTGGATCAATGCGTTCAGGGCGGCTTCGCCAATTTTTCCCCGACGTGGAACCAGAACGCCCGGAAGGAATCGGTCCCCGACGCCCTGATTGCAAGCGTATCGGATTGGTTGGGCGCTTATCACAGCCGGTCCACAGAGGAAAGAGCCGCCGCCCTGCAAGCCCTGGCGCAGGAATTGGAATCCGCAGGCGGGTCGGCGGATCCAGCCGGCGCCCCCCGGGGCGCGGATCCGGCTCCTGTTCCGGCTTCCCGCGGGATTCCGCCGGTCCAAGATGCGGAGCCTTCCGCCTCCGCCCCGCAGGCCGATCGTTCTTCGCGGACGGCGCCCGGGCCGGCTCCGCTGACGATTCGCGAACTGCAGGCCCCTCTCCGGCGGCTGGTGGGCGTCGGGGAGAAGAACTTGGAATCTTTTCAGCGGCTCGGCCTGAACACGATCGGCGATCTGCTGTGGTACTTCCCCCGGCGATACATGGACTACTCCATGCTGAAGCCGATCAACCGTCTTTGGTACGGCGAGACGGTCACCGTCCTCGCCTCCGTGCGCGATTCCTCCACCCGCCGCACCAAACGCGGCACCGTCACCGAAGTGACCGTCGGCGACGGCAGCGGCTCCCTGCTGGTGACCTTCTTCAACCAGCCGTGGATCGAATCCCGTCTGCGGAAGGGGCAGCTGCTCTCCCTCTCCGGAAAGATCGGCCAGTACCTCGGCCGGCTGACGATGACCATGCCGGAATGGGAATTCCTGGACCGCCAGCAGGTCCGCACCGGCGGGATCGTGCCCGTCTATTCGCTGACGGCCGGGGTTAATCAGAACTTTCTGCGCCGGCACATCCACAACGCCGTGTCGCGGCTGGCCTCGCGCCTGCCCGATCCGCTTCCCGGCGAGATCCTCGATGAAGGGCACTGGATGCCCCTCGGCCAAGCCCTGCATAACATCCATTTCCCGTCTTCGTGGGAGTCGCAAAAAAACGCCAAGGACCGGCTGGGGTTCGAGGAATTGCTTTATCTCCAGTTGGGAATCCTTCAACAGCGGCGGAATTGGATTTCCGGGGAGGCCCGGGTGTATGCCAAGCCGCCGGCGCTGGAGGAATTCCTCTCCTCCCTGCCCTACGCGCTGACCGACGCCCAGCAGAAAGCGGTCCGCGAAGTGCTCGCCGATTTGGAATCCGGAAAGCCGATGAACCGTCTGCTGGAGGGGGATGTGGGCTCCGGGAAGACGATCGTCGCCCTGGCCGCTTGTCTGGTGGTCGCTATCCAGGGCGGGCAGGCCGCAGTCCTCGCACCCACCGGCATCCTCGCCGAGCAGCACCATGCCTTGATCCGGTCGCTCGCGGTGCGGGAGGACAAATTCCTGCGCGAGGAGCAGGTCGGATTGCTGCTCGGCTCGACGCCCGAATCCGAAAAGCGGGAGATCCGCCAAAACCTGGCGTCCGGCCGGATCGGCGTGATCGTGGGAACGCATGCCCTGCTCGAGAGTCCGGTGGAATTCGCGCGGCTCGACTTGGCGGTGATCGACGAACAGCACCGTTTCGGAGTGGATCAGCGGGCCGCCCTGCGCGCCAAAGGGACCAGCCCCCACCTGCTGGTGATGACCGCCACCCCGATTCCCCGGTCGCTGGCGCTGACCATCTACGGCGACCTCGACCTCACGCTTCTCGACGAGATGCCGCCGGGCCGCAAGCCGGTCACCACCCGAATCCTCCTGCCGGGGGAACGGGAACGGGCGTACGCGTTCATCGCCGGACAGCTGCGCCGGGGTCGCCAGGCGTTCGTCATCTGCCCGCGGATCGAAGAGGGCGAGACCGGCGAGGCGGCGGCCGCGGTGGAGGAGCACAAACGCCTGCAGGAAAGCGTCTTCCCGGAATGGAAGCTCGGGCTGCTACACGGTCGGATGCGGAGCGACGATAAGGACGAGGTCATGCGCCGTTTCCGGTTCGGCGAACTGCACATCCTCGTTTCCACCTCGGTGGTGGAAGTCGGGGTCGACATCCCCAACGCCAGCGTGATGATGGTGGAAGGCGCCAACCGCTTCGGGCTGGCCCAGCTGCACCAGTTCCGCGGGCGGGTCGGCCGCAGCCGGCACGCCTCTTATTGCATCCTGGTGGCCGACAGCGAGGACCAGACGGAAAACGAACGGCTGCGGGCGATGGAGGAAACCCAGGACGGATTCGCCCTGGCCGAACGGGATCTGGAACAGCGCGGGCCCGGCGAATTCTTCGGCACCCGGCAATCCGGGTTTGCCGACGTGGATATGGCGCGCCTGCTCGACGTGCGCCTGATCGAACGGGCGCGTGACGCCGCGCAGAAAATTTTCGCGCAGGATCCCGACCTGCAGTCGCCCGAGCACCGCCTGATGGCCGAGCGGCTGGCCGCTCGCTGGAAACCGGATTCGGGGGAAATCTCCTAATGCGGGTTCGGCCGCCCGCGCCGCGGACGAAGCGCAAGCGGAGGCCGGGAAAGCGCCTCCGTAGACGGGAAGGGACGCTATGGTGCGAGCCATTTTTCCGGGAACGTTCGACCCGATCCACTACGGACACATCGACATCGCCCAGCGGGCGGCCCGGCTGTTCCAAGAAGTGGTGATCGCCGTCTACAACCGTCCGCTCAAGAACCTGCTCTTCAGCCCCGAGGAGCGGATCGAACTGGCCAAGCAGACGTTCGAGGGGCGGCCGCAATTCAAGGTGATCGGCTATCAAAGCCTGACCGTCGCGCTGTGCCAAAAAATCGACGCCCAGGTGATCGTCCGCGGCCTGCGCGTGTTTTCCGACTTCGAGCACGAGTTCCGCATGGCGTTGGCCAACCACCGCCTGGCGCCCGAAATCGAAGTGGTGGCCCTGATCACCAGCGAGGAGCACTCGTTCTTGTCGTCCTCCACCGTGCGCGAGATCGCCTCGTTGGGCGGCGACATCGCCAGCATGGTTCCCCGGCACGTGGCGGAGGCGGTGGTGCGCAGATTCAAGGAGCTCGGCGAGGACGGTCCGCGGATGATGCCGATCACCTCATTGCGGGATTAGGAATCCGGCCTGAATTGACGGAAAACACGCTTCGGTGTACCCTCGGTATGGTTTTTGCACCCAATCCCGTCGCCGCCCGGTTCCGGCCCGGCGGTTCACGGAGGCATCGATGGACATCCTTCACCTGGTGGACCGGTTGGAGGAGTTGTTCAACAGCGGGTTCCATATCCCCTTCACCAACGAAACGGCGGTCAATGAGGAGCGATTCCTCGAGCTGATCGACCAATTGCGCATCGCCATCCCCGAGGAAGTGAAAAAAGCGCAGCAGGTGGTGACCCAAAAAGAGCGCTACCTGGCGCAGGCGCAGGAAGAAGCCCAGCGCACGGTTAACATCGCCCGCGAACGGATGGAAAACCTTGTCCAGCACGATTCGATCACCTCGGCCGCCGAAGCCCGTGCCGAGCAAATCGTCCAGCAGGCGCGCGAGGACGCCGCCGGAATCCGCGGCGAAGCCGACGACTACGTTCTGGAATCCCTCTCCCGGCTCGAAGCCGAGATGAGTCGCCTGCTGCAACAGGTGCGGAATGGGATTGTGAAAATGAACGAGGAAAAAGCCGCGCAGCAGCAGGAACAATTATGATTCCGCCGACGCCGACGGAAAATCCCGGGCCGGTGCCCGGGATTTTCTTTTTATGGCACAGCCGGCGGACGCCCGGGAAGTGCATTCGGGCGTCACGGCCCGCCGATACGTGAAACCGCGGAAAAAGGGCGTCAGGCTGAGCGCAGCGAAGCATCTTTGCCCGCCCGTTCAGACCCCGCGCTTGCCCGCCAAGCTCCGCCCCGCGGTCTGGGGTGCTCGGAACGGCTTTTTCCGGCGATTATGGCCGGCTCTCTGTGGCGGATTCTGGGCCGCCGTATTCCGACCATGCCTCCGGAATTCCAACCAAGAACGACCGGCAAGCGAACCGGATGAATCGGCGGACGTCGCCGACCTGCGCGATCAACCCGTCGATCAGCAACATCGAAAGGCCATGCGCTTTCGACCACAGGAGGTATGCCAATTCGACCGTCCGTTCTTGTCCCAGACAGCCCCCCTCCTGTCCCATCCGGATCACGGACACCAACTCCTCAAAGGCCGCGCTCGAGGAAGCCGCCAGCCCGGGATTCTCGATTAGGCTTCTAATTTGTCGGCCGAACATGAGCCTGTATTGGGCGGGTTGCTTCTCGGCAAAATCCACGTAGGCGAGCAGGCATGCCTCAATCGCCCGGACGGGATCGCCGCTTTTTTCAACGCGCACCTTTTTAATGGCGGCGGATAGCTCGAGGAATCCGACCTCGGCCACCGCCGCCAGGAGCTCCGACTTATCGGGAAAATGGCGGTAGGGTGCCGTCCGAGAGACGCCGCAA
Source organism: Anaerolineales bacterium (assembly GCA_016928575.1). Classification (NCBI taxonomy): domain Bacteria; kingdom Bacillati; phylum Chloroflexota; class Anaerolineae; order Anaerolineales; species Anaerolineales bacterium. The sequence continues at coordinate 138,608 of JAFGKK010000057.1, read as the reverse complement.
CGCCGGGCCAGATCCCGCAAGGTGAGCGCGCCCGCCCCCTTTTCGGCGATGATCCGGGTCGCCTCGTCGATCAATTTTTTCCGCAAATCGCTGTGATGATATTTTGTTTTCTTCTTCTCCATCCCTCCTCCGGTTTCCGCTATTCAATCTACCAAAGGATGTTGACAAAGTCAACAACCGGGAGTAGAATAAGGAAAAATGTGGACGTTGTCCACATTTAATGAAAATTCTCCGCATAAGAGTTGTCATCCGAGTGAGACTCAGTTACCGGGACTTAAAAGAATCTGGGATGAAAATCGCCATGGGAGAAAAATAAATGACGCCAACGAATAACGGAAATCGCTGCCTGGTCGCCTATGCCACCCACGCCGGTTCGACCGCCGAAATAGCCCGCGTGATCGGGGAGGAACTCGCCCGGGCGGGCTACAAAGCGGATGTCCTCAGCGTGGGTGAGGTGGAAGGCCTGGAGGATTATTCGGCCGCCGTCGTGGGCGGACCGATGATGATCGGCTGGCACAGGGAGGCGATGAATTTCGTCCGCCGGCGAGAACAGGAGTTGGGCCGGATGGCTGTCGCTTATTTCTTTCCGGCAATGTCCCTGACCCAGCCGAAAGAGGAACGCGTCGGCAAGGTTCCGGTGTATATCGACTCCACGCTTCCCAAGCCTCCGCGCGATCCATCCCGTTTGAGCCTCAAGGAGCGCTACGCCACCCTGCCCAACTATCTTGCCCCGGTACTGAAAAAGACGCCCCGGATCCTGCCTGTGAGCGCCGCCTTTTTCACCGGCAAACTCGACTTTTCCGTCCTGGGGCCGATATACGGGCTTTTCGTGCGGCTGATCATCCACGCGGCACCGGGGGATTTCCGCAATTGGAAAGCGATCCGGGAATGGGCCGCGTCGCTCCATCGGAAATTCATCCTTGCTTCGGCGGGGAGCGAAAGATAACCCCCCGACCGCAATCCGTTGGGAGTCTTCATGAAAGTACTTATCGTTTCTTCCAGCACTCCGCCGGCTGCGCCCATCGGTCCGGCGTACGTCGCCGGCGCGTTGCGCGCGGCCGGGCATACGGTGGCCGTCTACGAAAACCTGCTCTCCGGCGATTTGGCGCACGCCCTGCCCGAGGAACTGCTCAGCTTTCGCCCGGATGTGGTCGGCTTATCCATCCGCGTGGTGCATGAGGATGCCTTGGATCCCAGCGCTCCCTGGGGGACCCGGCACCGGGATCTGCGTCCGGACGTCAGACAAATGGTGGACATCGTCCGCCGCAACTCCCGGGCGTTGATCGTTCTGGGCGGGCCGGGTTTCAATTATTATGCCGCAGACTGGCTGGAGTATTTGGATCTGGAGTACGGGATCCGCGGCGAGGGTGAAGAAGCCTTCCCACTGTTCCTGCAGCGGATGGCGGAGGGAGGAGATCCCGCATCCGTTCCGGGTTGCGTGCGGCGCAGCGGCGGCCGGATTGTCTCCGTTCCCCCGCGCCGGGTGGAGGATTGGGAACGCGCGGCGCTCCCCGCCTACGAGTTATTCGACCTTGCCGGGTTCCCGGATCATCACATCGATCCGGCCATCTTCACCAAACGCGGATGCGCCTTCCTCTGCACCTTTTGCCCGTATGGAAAACTCGAAGGCAGAGGATACCGGCTGAAATCCCCGTCGCGGGTCCTGGCGGAGATCCGCCACATCCTCCGCCACGCGCGGAACAACCGGATCCTGTTCTGCGACAACAGCTTCAACGTGCCGCGCCGGCACGCGGAGGCGATCTGCCGCGTCCTCCGCGATGAGCGCCTGAATGTCGCCTGGGGCACCGGCGACCTCAAGCCGCTCGGCGTCAGCGACGATTTCTGTCGCCTGATGGAGGAATCCGGATGCGTGTACGTCAACCTGGCGGTCGAATCGGCGTCGGATTCCATGCTGAAAAGCATGCGGCGCGGCTACTCCGCGCGCCATGTGCGCGAATCGCTGGACGCCCTCTCACGGTCCAAGCTCCCTTTCGGCGTTTCGATCATGATCGGCGCGCCGGGAGAATCCCCGCAAACCGTAGCCGAAACCTTGAAAGTGCTGGACGGCTACGCCATTCCCTGCGGAGTCTGGGTGACGGTCGGCGTGTATTTGTGGACGGATTACCAGGATGTGGTGGGCGATGCGCGCCGGTCCGGATTCTTGCAGGACGAAGGGCAGTTGTTTTCAGGCGCCGTGTTCCTCTCGCCGGATATTTCCAAGCAGTACTTGGAGGAATTGATTCCGATGCTGCGCGCCCGACCGGGTTACAAAGTCCAGGTCAATCAGCCGATCATCAATTGGAACTGACGGGTGCGCACCGCCCTACTTCCTGCCGAACCGCCGCGCGAGCAGGTCCATCGGCAGGTGGATCATCGTCGGGCGGCCGTGCGGACAGGTGCGGGGCGATTGGCACCGCTCCAGGGCTTGGAGAAGAGCCGCCTGTTCTTCCGCGCTGAGGGCCTGCCCCGCCTTCACGGCGGCGCGTTTGCATATCCGCGCGATCAGCCGCGCTTCGGCTTCGGCCGCCAGCGGGGTTTCGTCCTCTTCGAAATCCTCCACCGCCGCCAGCAGGGCTTCGGCCGGTCGCAAGCCTCCCAGCAGTTGCGGGACCGACCGCACGCGGAACGCCGCGCCGCCGAACGGCTCCACGTCGAAGCCGATCCCCCGCAGAAGATCGAGCTGTCCGGAAAGCACCCCGGCCTGGGCCGCGGTAAGCTCGACCACCTCCGGATCGAGCAGCCTTTGCGAAACGTGGTCCCCCGAGGGTTCGTTCCGCATCGCCTCAAACAGCACCCGTTCGTGGGCGGCGTGCTGGTCGATCAGATACAGTCCGTCCGGACCTTCCGCCACCAGGTACGCCGTTCCGATTTGCCCGACCGGACGGAGCAGCGCGACCTCGCCCGGCGCGAGTCCGGGGCCAGCGGCGGCGGCCGTCCCCACGCCGTCCGGCGCTTCGGATTCGGCGCGGTGGTCGAGCCGCCACTCCGGGCCGGGGACGCCGTCGTGTCCCCTTCCCCAATCCCGCGCCGGCCAGGGAGTCGCGGCCGCGGCGCCCATCCCGGATCCGCCCCCCAGCAGGGCTGTTCGGACCGCGCGCTGGACCGCAGAGAAGACCGCGTCCGGGGTGCGGAAACGCACCTCGGCTTTGGCGGGATGGACGTTGACGTCCAGCTCCTCCGGCGGCATTTCCAGGAAGACCGCCGCGATCGGGTAGCGTCCGACCATCAGCAGGGTGTGATACGCCTGGACCACGGCGGTGGTCAAGGCCGGATCGGAGATCGGCCGCCGGTTGACGAACACCAGGATGGCCTTACGGTTGGAGCGCGAGAGGTCGGTCGGGCTGACGTACCCCCCCACCCGCATCGGCCCCTCCGCAACGGGCTCCGGAATTTCGATCATCCTCTGCGCCGCGTCCAGTCCGAACGCCGCGGCCAGGACTTCGCGGCGGTCCCCGTTTCCGCTCACCGCCAGAGTCTCGCGCCCATCCTGAACCAGCCGGAAGCGGACTTCCGGGTACGCCAGCGCGAATTTCGCGATCAACGAATCGATCAGACGCCGTTCGGCGGCTGGGGTTTTCAGAAATTTCCGCCGCGCGGGAACATTGAAGAAGAGGTCCTCGACCGTCACCACCGTTCCCTGCGGCGCACCGACGGGGACCGGCTTTCCGCGCCGCCCGTCCTCCTCCGACAATCGCGCGCCGTGGGTCTGCGAGCGGCCGCGACTCACCAGGGTGATCCGCGACACCGCCGCAATCGAAGCCAGCGCCTCGCCGCGGAATCCCAGCGTATGGATCGAATCCAAGTCCCCGATGTCGGCGAGCTTGCTGGTGGCGTGCCGCTCCAGCGCCAGGGCGATGTCCGCCGGGGGAATCCCATCGCCGTCGTCGGCGACGACGATCTTCCGGCCGCCGCCGTCTTCCGTTTCGATCGATACGGTCCGCGCGTGGGCGTCGAGGGAATTTTCCACCAGCTCCTTCACCACCGACGCCGGGCGTTCCACCACTTCCCCGGCGGCGATTTGCGAAGCGATCTGGGGAGGGAGGACGCGGATTTCCATCGTCACTCGCCAAATTCCAGGTCGAAGTCGGTCTGGTCGGTGAAGGTTTCGGTGGGGACGATTTCGATCTCGCCGAAGAGGTCGGATTGGCGTGCGATCACATGGCGCCTTTTAACCAATTCAAGCATCGCCAGGAATGCCACCACCACCTCGATCCGCGACCGGACCCCCTGCATCAGCCTCTGGAACACCGTGCGCCCTTCGGCGCGGATGTTGTCGACGATGCGCCGGATCTGTTCGCGGATGGTGACCTTCGGCGGCGCGACCATCGTCCCAAGCGGCGGCGGATCCGGCCGCACGGCCAGCACCAATTCGGCGGCCTTCTTCAGCGCGGCAAGCGAGATCCGACTCCAATCCAAGCGCGGGGGAACTTTCGGGGGCGGCGCCAGCCGCAGGAAGGTGCGCAGGTTGTCCGCTTCGCGGCGGTGCAGCAGCAGCGCCACTTCCTTGAATTGCCTGTAAAGCCGCAACTGCCTGGCCAGCTCCTCGCCCGGATCCTCCTCGCCGATTTCCCGCTCCGGCGGACGCGGCAGCAGGGCCTCGCTTTTGATCTGCAGAAGCCTCGAGGCGATGACGATGAACGAAGCCGCCACGTCCATCTTGCGCTCCTCCATCACCCGCAACGCGGCCAGGAACTGATCGGTGACCTGCGAGAGCGCCACGCGGGTGATGTCAAGCTCCGCGCGCTCGATCAGATGCAGCAGCAGATCCAGCGGTCCTTCAAATACGGGAAGTTGTACGGTGTACGCGGAGGCTTGCATTCGGGAATCCGGATGGCCGTGTCGGATTTTCCGGACGGGAACGGCTGTGAATGGATTATACTGCATCCACTGCGCGCGCTTCTCAGATCTTGAAGACCCGACAGGTGTGCTCCCGGGGTGATATACTCTCGGGGGAACGGAGGAGAGGATGCCCGACAATCCGACCGAGATCACGGCCCGCTGGAAGGGCGGACTCAGCTTCGAGGCCGTCAATGCGCAGGGCGTGACGGTGCGGATGGATCCGTCGTCGGCGGCCCCCTTCCTCACCCCGATGGAAACTTTGCTGATGGCTCTCGCCGGTTGCACCGGGATGGACGTTGCCAGCATTCTGGGGAAAAAACGTCAGCAGGTCGAGTCGATCGAAATCCGGGTGCGCGGCGCGCAGGCTGAAGAACATCCCAAGGTGTACACCATGATCGACATGGAATTCGTCCTGTCCGGCGCGGATCTCTCGTCGGAGGCGGCGGAGCGGGCGATCGCGCTCTCTACGGAAAAGTACTGTTCGGTGGGAGCGATGCTCGCGCCTTCCGCGCGCATCCGGACCTCCTTCCGAATTCTAGCGGGGCATGCAGGTTCGGCATGAGCGAAGTCCGGCTGGATTGGCTGCGCGGGAAAACCTTCGTCGGCACCGACAGCACCCGTCACGCGGTCGTCCTTTCCTCCTCGGACGAATCGAACGGCACGGGGATGAAACCCTCTGACCTGCTGCTCTTGGCCGTGGCTTCCTGCGCCTCGGTCGACGTGATCGAGATTTTAAATAAAAAGCGCCAGGCGCCGGATGGGATGGAAGTCCATGTGGAAGGAACTCAGGATCCGGACCCTCCCTGGACGTTCCGCAGTATCCGGATGCGCTTCCTGCTGCGCGGGGAGAACCTGCAGCCTTCGGCGGTCGAGCAAGCCATCCGTTTGGCGGAAGGAAAATACTGTTCCGTGTCGGCGACGATCCGCGCCACGGCCGAGATCTCCACTTCGTTTGAAATCCAACCTCCGGCCCGGCGGGCGGAGGTATGAAACCGCGGCGTTCCCCCCGGGATGCGCACGGATCTACATTTTAGGAGCGTATGTCCATGAGCGAACCGATCCACATCTCCGACGCCGAATTCCAGGAAAAAGTTCTGCAATCCCCCCTGCCGGTGATTGTCGATTTTTGGGCTGCTTGGTGTGTGCCTTGCCATGCCATCGCCCCGGCCTTGGAACGGATCGCCGTGGAGTACGACGGGCGGCTGACGGTCGCAAAAGTGGACGTCGACGCCAATCCCGCACACGCCCAACAGTTCGGGGTTCAGGGAATTCCGACTCTGTTGATGCTTCACCAAGGCAAAGAAATCCGCCGCGTGGTCGGGTCCCTGCCGGAAGTCAAGCTGAAGGAAGCAGTGGCCGATTTTCTCGGGAGAATCCCGGCCGCCGCCACCGGTCTTGCCTCCGGAGAGGCCTCATGATAGAATTAAAGCCGTAAGTTTCGGAGGTACTGTTTTCGGAAAAGTGGGCAACCCCCACTTTTCTTTGTCTCTGGCAGGGCTCGAACCCTCCATGGAGTAGAGTGGCAATATGAGAAACGAGTTTGCACTCGCGTTCAACGAGGTGCTGGAGCACTACGGACTCCCGCGCGAGGCCGTTCTGGAAGTTGTCCAAGCGGCGATGGTCAACGCCTACCGCAAAGCGGTGAACGCCTCCACCGCGCAGCAGGTGGAAGCGAATGTGGACCTGGCCAAAGGCACGATCCAGATCCTCGCGGAAAAGGAAGTGGTCGAGTCCATCACCGACGGGCGCACGGAAGTCTTGCTGGAAGAAGCCCGCGAGGTAAACCCGAAGGCCGCGCTGGGCGACCTGGTTCTGGTCGACAGCACGCCGGAGGATTTCGGGCGGATCGCCACGCAGGCCGCCAAACAGCAGATCCACCAAAAATTGCGCGACGCCGAACGGGAAAAACAGTTTGAGGAATGGTCCGCGCGCAAGGGCGAGATCGTCCACGGCACCGTGCAATCCGTCGGCCCGATGGGGATCACCGTCTCCCTGGGCAGGGCGGAGGCCGCGCTTCCCAAGCGCGAACAGCTCCCGACCGAACGCTATAAACCGCGCGATCGGATCCGCGCGGTTCTGATGGACGTCAGCAAAACCAGCCGCGGTCCGCAGATCATCCTCTCCCGCTCCGACCGCAACATGCTCCGCCGCCTGCTGGAAGCGGAGGTTCCGGAAATCTACCAAGGCATGGTGGAGATCAAGGGCATCGCCCGCGAACCGGGACTGCGCTCCAAAGTGGCCGTGGCGGCCATGCAGCCCAACCTGGATCCGGTTGGCGCGTGCGTGGGGATGCGCGGCGGGCGGATCCAGGCCATCGTCCGCGAGCTTCACGACGAGAAGATCGACGTCATCGAATGGAATCCGGACCCGGCCTCCTTCATCGCCAAGGCGCTCAGCCCGGCGCGCGTTTCGGGCGTGTACCTCGACGACGATCCGGTGCGCGGGCGCACGGCGCTGGTCGTGGTTTCGGAAGACCAATTGAGCCTGGCAATCGGACGCGAGGGGGTCAACGCGCGGCTGGCGGCGAAGCTCACCGGTTGGCGGGTGGATATCAAGAGCGTGGCGGAGGCGGCCGCGGAAGCCGTCCAGAAACTCGGCAAGGAGGAAATCCTTGCGCCTTTCGTGGAAACCCAAGGAACGTTGATCGAGCAGGTGCAGAACGCCTTGGGCCGCAAGGCGGAGGGCAAACCGCTGCCTCCGGAAGATTACAGCATCATGAACCAGTTCGTCACCGGCGTGGAGAAGATCCTCGCCGAACAGCGCGAGGGCCGGCGCAAAGCGCAAACCCGCCGGCTGGCCGAGATCCGCAAGAACCTCCCCGCATCCGCGTACGAGCACGGTTTGGACACGCTCGGGCTGGCGGACGGACTGGACCGGGCGCTGGCCGCCGCGGGTATGGAATCCATCGGCCAATCCTATGAACGCATCATGCTGGATCCGGATTCGGTCTTGTCCCTGCCGGAGATGGGGGTGCGGAATTTCGAGAAGCTGAAGGAATCGCTGGAAAGCATGATCCTCGATTTGCGCGCGGACGAGAAGGCTGAAGCGGAGCAGGCGGCCGCCGAAAAAGCCCAGGAAGCGGCCGTCGCCGAAGCGCCGTCCGCCGAAGCGGTCCTCCCAGCCGCCGGAGAAACCCCGGCCGCCGTCCCGGAAGCCACCGCTGCAGCGGACATCGAGGCGCCCGCCGCGGAAGCCGCGGCGGAGGCGGCCTCGACGCCGGCGGAAACCGAGGAAGAGGAAGAAGAAGAAACCGAAGAGGAAAGCAAGGGGGGAAAGAAGAAAAAGAAAGGCAAGCTCAAGGCGGTCGTGGAATTCGATCCCGAAACCGGCATGACGGTCGCCCGGCGCAAACGCAAGCCCGGCCGGGTGAAGGATCTGCTGGTGGACGGGCTGGAAGAGGATTGAGGATCCCGGGGAGTCCGGTCAGCGTGAAGCGGTTTTCCTGGTTTCTGCGATGAGCCCCAAACAGACGGCTCACGTGAAGCATATCCCTTTGCGGATGTGCGTGGGTTGCCGGCAAGCGCTCGCCAAACGCTCCCTGATCCGGGTGGTGCGCGGCCCGGATGGAATCCGCATCGATCCCGGCGGGAAGGCCGCCGGACGCGGCGCCTATGTCCACGACCGGCGGGAGTGCTGGGAGAAGGCTTTGCAGGGCGCCCTGAGTCAGGCGCTCAAGGCCGAGTTATCCCCCGCCGAGCGGGAAGCCCTGAAAGACCGCATGCTCCGGCTTCCGCCCGACGCGGATGGAGAATCCGATCCCCCGCCCGCGGCCGGAGGGTCATCATGAATTAATCCGGCCGCCAACCCATCCCTGTCGACGTCGCCGGGGAGATCGGCAAGTCTAGGAGGTGCACGATGGGAAACGAAGCACGCAGGATTGTGGAACTCCCCCAGACGCTGACGGTCCGGGCTTTGGCCGAACGGATCCAAGCCAGTCCGATTGACCTGATCAAGCAATTGATGGCCAACGGGGTGATGGCCAACATCAACCAACAGATCGACTTCGAAACCGCCGCCATCATCATCCACGAGATGGGCTTCGACGCCGAACCGGAGAAGCGGGCGGAAGAAGAGCAGAAGCCGGAGGCCGTCGAAGAAGCTCCGGCCTGGCGCCAAGCCCTCGACAAAGAAGACCCCACACTGCTCCGGCCGCGGCCGCCCGTCGTCACCATCCTCGGGCACGTGGACCACGGAAAAACCTCCCTGCTCGACGCCATCCGCTCGACCGACGTGGCCTCCGCCGAGGCCGGCGGGATTACGCAGAAGATCGGGGCCTATCAGATCACCCACAACAACCAGCTGATCACCTTCCTCGACACGCCCGGTCACGCCGCATTCACCGCCATGCGCGCCCGCGGCGCCCAGGTGACCGACATCGTCATCCTGGTCGTCGCCGCCGACGACGGCGTGATGCCCCAAACCCGTGAAGCCTTGGCCCACGCCCGCGCGGCGCGCGTGCCGATCGTCGTTGCGCTCAACAAGATCGACAAACCCAACGCCAACCCCGACAAGGTAAAACATCAACTTTCGGAATTGGAGCTGGTCCCGGACGACTGGGGCGGCGACACGATGGTGGTTCCAGTCTCGGCCAAGAAGCGGGTCGGCGTAGACGATCTGCTGGAAGCCATCACCCTGACCGCCGACAACACTAAGATCCTCGCTAACCCGGCCGGGAAGCTGATCGGAAGCGTGATCGAAGCCCAGCTCGACAAAGCCAAAGGGCCGATCGCGTCGCTGCTGGTGCAAAACGGCACCCTGCGTCTGGGGGACGCGCTCGTGGCCGGGCAGGCCCACGGCAAAATCCGCGCGATGTACGATTTTCACGGCGCGCCGATTGACGAGGCCGGCCCCTCCACCCCGGTCTCGGTTCTCGGCCTGGCGGAACTGCCCCAGGCGGGAGATCTGATCGAAGTCCTGCCGAGCGAGCGGGAAGCGCGCGCCATCGCCGCCGAACGAAAACTCAGCGCCAAAGCCGCCGCCCAGCAGCCGCAGAAGCCCCTCAGCCTGGATCAGGTGTTCGCCCGTTTCCAAGCCGGCGAGATGAAGGAATTAAAGCTGATCGTCAAAGCAGACGGCCAAGGTTCGCTGGAGCCGATCGTCAACTCCCTGAAAGGGCTGGGCGCGGAAGGCCTGAAGGTCAACATCCTGTACGCGGAAACCGGCAACATCACCGAAAACGACGTCATGCTGGCCTCCTCTTCGGGCGCGGTCTTGGTGGGATTCGCAGTCCAGATGGACACCGCCGCCCAGCGCACGGCCGAAACCGAGGGCGTATCGGCCCGGCTGTACGACGTGATCTACCGCCTGACCGAAGATGTCGACAAGGCCCTCAAGGGCATGCTCGAGCCGGAGAAGAAGCAGGTGACGATCGGGCGGGCGGAAGTGCGCGCGGTGTTCAGCATTTCCAAGATCGGAAAAATCGCCGGCTGCATCCAGCGCGAAGGCGAAGGCCGGCGCAACGCCAGAGTGCGCGTTCTCCGCTCCGGAAAAGTCGTCCACGAAGGCGAAATCGGCTCCCTGCGGCACGAAAAGGACGACGTGCGCGAGGTGCGCCAGGGATTCGAATGCGGCGTGGGGATCCGAGATTATCAGGACTTCCAGGTCGGCGACATCCTGGAATTCTTCGTCCTGCAGGAGGCCTGAGGCCGTGCCCAGCGCCGCACGGGCTCTCCGGTTGGGGGAGCGAATCCGCACCGAGCTGGCGGAGATCTTTCTGCGCGAATCCTCCGATCCGCGCCTGCGGATGATCACCGTCACCGAAGTTCGCGTGGACCGCGAATTCGCGGCGGCCAACGTCTTCGTCTCGGCCGCGGATTTCGACGAAGCCCGCCAAGCCGGCGTTTTGCAGGCCCTGGAGGGCGCCAAGGGATTCCTGCGCAGCGCCCTGGCCGGCCGCATTCCGCTGCGGACTTTTCCGGCCCTGCGCTTTCACTGGGACGTCCTCCCCGACCGCGCGGAACACATCGAACATCTGATTGATTCGCTGAAGAAGGACTGAGACCGAGCAGCAGATGGACTTCCGCATTGATCCGGACGACGTCCGCCGGGCCAAGGAACTGCTGGAGAGAAGTTCCAGCGTCCTCTTGCTAACCCACCAACGGCCGGACGGCGACGCGCTGGGTTCGATGCTCGGCCTGTTCCACATGCTGCGCGCGGCGGGGCGGCAATCCCACCCCATCCTGGCGGAAGGGATGAGCTCGGTCTTCCGCTACCTGCCGGGTGCGGGGGAAATCCGCTCGGAACTTCCCGCCGCTTTCGACGCGGCGGTCCTGGTCGATTGCGCCGACCGGGAGCGGATCAGCTTCCCAGCCAAAGCCCCTTCCCCACCCATCAATCTGGCGGTCGACCATCACATCACCAACGGCCGTTTTGCCGGCGTCAATTTGGTGAATCCGTCCGCCGCTGCGACCGCCGAATTCATTGTCGATTTGGCGGACGGCCTGGGATTGACCGTCACGCCCGAGGCGGCCGCTTGCCTTTTGGCGGGCGTGGTAACCGACACCCTCGGGTTCCGCACTCCCAACACCGGGAGGCACACCCTGGAGGTCGTCCAGCGGTTGATGCAGGCCGGCGGATCGCTTCCGGAAACGGTCGAACGCAGCCTTCACCGGCGGTCGTTCGCTGCGGCCCGCTATTGGGGAGCCGGGCTTTCACGCTTGGAACGCGACGGGACCATTGTCTGGACTTCGCTGACCCTGGCGGACCGGAGCCAGGCCGGGTATCCCGGCCGTGACGACGCCGATTTGGTTAACATCCTGTCTTCGATCGACGGGCACGAAGCGGCTTTGATCTTCATCGAACAGGACGGTGGCAAGATCAAAGTGAGTTGGCGGGTCGTCGGCGGCCTGGACGTCACCCCGCTGGCGGCTTCCTTCGGCGGCGGAGGCCATCCCGCCGCCTCGGGCGCGGTGCTTTCCGGAAACCTGGAAGATGTCCGGTGCGCGGTTTTACAGCGTACGAAGCAATGGCTGGATGCCGTCCACAACGGCGATAATCCGGAAACCGCTTGGAAATGAGCCGGACGGACGAAAGAGATATAATCTGCCCTTTGTAACAAAAAGCCCTCAGGCGACAGGGGGCGCACGGGCCGTTTTGTCTGCGGGATCTCTGTGAACGGGGGAAACCTCTTGCTTAGGGAGGATTCTTATGCCTAAACCCGGTCTCCTGGTAATCGACAAACCCACCGGACCGACGTCGCACGATATCGTCAACATCGTCCGGCGCGGAACCCAGATCCGCAAAGTCGGCCATACCGGAACGCTCGATCCGTATGCGTCCGGAGTCCTGCTTGTCCTGTTGGGTGCGGTCACGCGCCTGGCCGAATACCTGCTGGAAGTGGATAAGGAATATCTCGCCACCATCCGGTTCGGCGCGGCCACCTCCACCTTCGACGCCGCCGGCCGGATCACCGCCACGCGTCCGTTCACCTTCCGCGAAGAAACCCTGGAAGCGAAACTGGCCGGCTTTGTCGGCGAACGCCTGCAGGTTCCTCCGATCTATTCGGCGATCAAGGTCGGCGGCCGGAAAGCCTACGACCTCGCCCGGAAGGGCGAGGAAGTGGAAATGACCCCCCGCAAGGTCCACATCTACGAACTTTCCCTGCTGCGCTGGGAAAGCCCCAATGCCGTGGTCCGCGTTCGCTGCTCGCGCGGCACCTACATCCGCTCCATCGCCCACGACATCGGCGAAGCGATGGGATCCCACGCCCACCTCGTATCCCTCCGCCGCATCCGCTTGGGTCCGTTTTCGGTGGAGCGGGCGACGCCGCTGGAGGAACTCAAGCGCCGGTTTCTGGAAGGCACGTGGGAAAAGGCGGCGATGCCGGCCAGCGCGGTGCTCGAGGGCTGGGCGACCGTGGAATTGGACGCCGAGGAGGCGCAAAAAATACGCAACGGAATCGCGATCCCCGCGGCGGCCGGATCCTCCGGACGCGCCCGGGCGATCGCCCCCGGCGGCGAATTGCTGGCGGTCCTGGAGGCGGATTCCGCCGCCGGGACGTGGCAGCCGAAAAAAGTCTTCATCGACTGATCCTTCCTGATGCAATACTTTGAATCGATCGACGGCGCCGCGCTCCAAGGAGCGTACCTCGCCCCGGGATCCTTCGACGGTCTGCACCGCGGCCACCGCCGTCTCCTGGACCGCATGCTGGAAGCCGCCGCCCGGGCTGGAGCTCCGCCGGCGGTTCTAACCTTCTTCCCCCATCCGCGGGCCGTCCTGCGGCCGCCCGGCGAACCGGCCGCGATCCGCTATTTGATGCCGCTGGAAGAGCGGCTCGCCCTGTTGCGCACGCTGCCGCTTGAAGCTCTCATCCTACAGCCTTTTGACGCCGCGTTTTCACGAATCGGAGCGGCGGAATTCCTGCGGATGCTGCAAACCCGGCTCGGACTTCGCGGGCTTTGGTGCGGTCCATCCTTCGCCGTCGGCTGCCGGCGCGAAGGCGATGTCGCCTACCTCACCGGACAAAGCGGCGCCTTCGGCTTTGCGCTGCATGTGGTTCCTCCGCTCGAACACCGCGGCAGGCCGGTCTCCTCCAGCTGGATCCGCGAGGCGCTGGCGCAAGGCGACCTGCGGCTGGCCGCGGACCTGCTCGGCCGGCGCTTCACGCTTTCCGGAACGGTGGTCCACGGCGCGGGGCGCGGGCGCTGCCTGGGCATGCCGACAGCCAACATCGCTCTCCGGCCCGAGATCGTGATTCCCGCCTACGGCGTCTATGCCACCCGAGCCGAAACAGCGGGCGCTCGGCATCCCGCCGTGACCAGCGTCGGACTCCGTCCGACGTTCGTCAACGCATCCGTTCACGCCGCGACGGTGGAGACCCATCTCCTGGATTTCGACGGCGACCTGTACGGATCCGACTTGCGGGTGGAATTCGTGGAACGTCTACGCGAAGAGCGGAAATTCGCGGACGCCGACTCGCTCCGCCGGCAGATGGCCTCCGACGCGGCGCGGGCGCGGGGTTTGCTGCGGGAGGAGACATGAGCGGGAAAATGCGAAGGGTGTATCTCCTGCGGGCGCGGGACCTCGCGCCGGAGACGATTGCGGTGGCATTCGCGAAAACTTCGCGCTCCCCCGAATCCTTCGACCGCACCGCCGCCGAGTTGAGCGACAGCCGCTCGGCCGAATTCCACCAGAAATGGGTGGTCGGATACGGCCATTCCTCCATCGCCGAGCATGCGGTGCTGCATATAGCCGCGGAGAACGTCTCGCGCCTGGCGATCGAATGCATCGAGTCCAACCGGCTGGCGTCCTTTACCGAAAAAAGCACCCGCTATCAGAAGTGGTCGAGCGAAGCATTCGTCGTTCCACCCGAGATCGCCGGAAGCCCGGCCGAGGCGCCCTTTCGGGAAACCTGCGGCCGGCTGCTTGACGCCTACCAGCGTTCACTGCAGGCGGTCGGCGACCAGATCCGGGCTCGTCATCCGCGGCAAGCCGGCGAAAGCGAGGCTCGCTGGGAAGGGCGGATCCGCTCGAGCTACGCCGATATCTGCCGCTACCTCCTCCCGGCCGCCTCCCTGGCCAACGTCGGAATCACGATCAACGCGCGGGCGCTGGAGCACGCGCTGCGGAAAATGCTTTCACACCCTCTGCGGGAGGTGCGGGCGATCGGGTCGGAGATCAGGCAGGCGGCGCTGGAGGAAGTGCCGACCTTGGTGAAATACGCCGAGGAGAACGCCTACCTGCGCGACACCCCGGAGCGGTACCGCCGCGCGTCCGCCGGCTTGGAAACGCCCACCGCGGAAGCGGAGAGCCCGCCGCGCGGCTGGATGAAACTCGTCCACGGCGAAGCGGACTCCGAGGACCGAGTCTTGGCCGCCGCCGGAGTTCGCTTCTGCGGATGGGCGTACGAGGAAAGCCTGGCCCGGATCCGCAGGGCTCCCCCCGAGGAGAAACGCGCCCTCGGCGAGGCGCTGTTGGAACTCCTCGGGGACCATGATTCCCCGGTGCGCGAATTGGAATACGTGCAATACGTGTTTGAAGCCGTGATGGATCAGGGCGCGTATTTCGAAGTCAAACGCCACCGCATCGCCAGCCAGACTCCCAGCCCCCTGACCTGCCGCCTCGGTTACGTCATCCCGCGCGGATTTCAAACGGCCGGGTTCCTGGCAGAATATCAACAGGCGATGAGTCAGGCGGCCGGCGCCTACGAAAACCTGCGCCGGGATTTCGGCCCCGAGGTGGCGGCGTACGCCGTCCCCAACGGTTTTTTGCGGCGGCTGGTGCTGGGCATGAATCTGCGCGAGGCGTTCCACTTCTGCGCTTTGCGGTCCTCGGACCACGCGCACGCCGCCGTTCGGGTGCTGGCTTTGCAGGCGGCGGAACAGATCCAAGCTCTGCACCCGATCCTGGCCGGGAGGATGCAGACCAACGCACTCCGCGATTGGATCGGCTTGGAGCAGGAGTTCTTTCTGACCGATGGATGAAGGATCGAATCAGCTCCGGAAGGAGTCGCCGATCCCTCAAGACGGCATTTGGAGAAGTCATCCCGCGGGGCGTGAAAGCCCCTCGGGATGACTTTTCATTGAACCGATCACCAATTCAAAGGAGACCCCATGGCCAAACAATATTCCGCACCACCGGTAATGATTCTCGACCCGAAGAAACGATACACCGCCGTATTCCAGACCGACATCGGCAATTTCGAAGCGGAGTTGTATGCCGCGCAGGCGCCCAAGACAGTCAACAATTTCGTCTTTCTCGCCCGCGACGGATTCTACGACGGGACTACGTTTCACCGGGTCATCCGCGGCTTCATGGCCCAGGGCGGCGATCCGACGGGAAGCGGCCGCGGCGGTCCGGGATACCGGTTCGCCGATGAATTCCATCCCGCCCTGCGGCACTCCTGCGCCGGCATGCTCTCCATGGCCAACGCCGGACCCGGCACCAACGGCAGTCAATTCTTCATCACCTTCTGCGCCACGCCGCACCTCGACAACCACCATACCGTGTTCGGAAAGGTGGTCTCCGGGATGGACACCGTGCTGAAGATCCCGGAGCGGGAATCCGACCGCTCCTCCCAGCCGGGACTCGTGATCCGCAAATTGGAGATTCGGGAAGGCTGAAGGAAACTTTCACGCCCGGGTGTTCCTGGCCGGCATCCAGGGGGGTTCGGTACGGTGCGCCTCCTTTCCGGATGGGAGCGCATCCTCCGCCAGGCACTCCCGCTGCGACCGGACGGGCCGGGAGCCGGACTTCGCGGTGACAACCGAAAATGACCGAGCCGGTTTGGCGTTCCGGCTCGGTCTTTGCGAAGACATTAACCCCGTAGGGCCGTTCCTTGGAACGGCCCTACGCTGTGGATGGAATAAGAATCAAGCGGCCTTTTTTCGGTCGTCGATGTATTTCACCGCTTCGCCGACGGTGAGGATCTTTTGCGCGTCCTCATCGGAAATTTCGGCGCCGAACTTCTCTTCAAAGGCCATGATGAGTTCGACCAAGTCGAGGGAATCCGCTCCAAGATCCTCCCGGAAACGGGCTTCTTTGGTGACCTTTGCCGGATCGACCGCCAGGAGTTCCACAATAATTCCTTGCACCATATCAAAGGTGGTTTCTGCCATCGAGTATTCCTCCTTAAAATTCATTCTGAGTTGCAGCCCATTTCCTCGCGGACGGGTGGAAGCAGACCAATTGTACGTGGACGCTTCGACACCGTCAAGCCCGGCATTGACACCCCCCAGGCGGACTGGTACCATGCCTGAAATCACCATCATCAACACCGCGGCATGAAAAAAGTTACGCAAAGCGAATCCCGCAAGGCGGATCATATCCGTATTAATCTGGAAAAAAACGTTCAATCCGGGGTGTCGACCGGATTGGGCAAATACCGTTTCGACCATCAAGCGCTTCCGGAAATCAATCTAGCCGACATCGTCACCCAGACATCCTTTTTCCAACGCCGTCTGAGTGCGCCTCTAATGATTTCTTCGATGACCGGCGGCACCGCGCAGGCCCGCCGGCTTAACCGGGCCCTGGCCGGCGCCGCACAATCCGTGGGGGTAGCAATGGGGCTTGGGTCGCTCCGCCCGGCGCTGGAGAACCCCGCCTTGGCCGCCACCTACCGGGTGCGGGACATCGCCCCCGACATCCTGCTGTTTGCGAACCTCGGCGCCATCCAACTCAATTACGGATATTCGGCCGACGAATGCCGCCGGGCGGTCGAACTATCGGATGCCGATGCGCTGATCCTCCACCTGAATCCTCTGCAGGAGGCGCTTCAGCCCGAGGGCGACACCGAATTTGCGGGGCTCCTCGAAAAAATCGAGGCGGTTTGCCGCGCCCTTCCCGTGCCGGTGGTGGTGAAGGAAGTCGGCTGGGGAATCGGCGGGGAGACGGCGCGGCGCCTGGCAATGGCCGGGGTGGCCGCGATCGACATCGCCGGCGCTGGCGGGACATCCTGGTCGCAGGTGGAAAAACACCGGACCCGGACCCGCGATGGCGTTCGGTTGGCGTCCCTGTTCCACGATTGGGGCCTTTCCACCGCCGAATCGCTCGTGGATTGCCGCAAAGCGGTGCCGCATCTGCCGCTGATCGCTTCCGGCGGCCTGCGCAACGGGATGGAGATCGCGAAGTGCATCGCCCTCGGCGCGCATCTGGCGGGCGTCGCCGGTCCGCTTCTGCAAGCGGCCATCCGCGGGGCTTCGGACGTCGAAAAAGAGCTTCAGCGCCTCATCGCGGAATTGCGGGTGACGATGTTCGCCGCGGGTGCCCGCGATCTATCCACACTGCGCGGACTTCCTCTCAGGAAGACATGACTCCCCCCCCCGCATCCGCCGCCGAACCGATGCTGGACGAACTCGATGCCGGTTTGCAGCGCATCACCGGCCGTTTACGGGCGCCGCACGACGGCTTATGGGAAATGGCCTCCTATGCCATGGGATGGTCCGGGGAAGGCGCCGGACCCAAGACGACCGGGAAGCGGATCCGCCCCCTGCTCTGCCTGTTGGTTTGCGGAGGCTGCGGCTCCGACTGGCGGACGGCCCTGCCGCCGGCCTGCGCCGTCGAACTGATACACTCGTTTTCCCTCATTCACGACGACATCCAAGACGACGACGCCACCCGCCGCGGCCGGCCGGCGGTGTGGAAACGCTACGGCGCTCCCCAGGCGATCAACGTCGGCGACGCGATATTCACCCTCGCCTTTGCCGCCTTAGCGGAAGCGAAATCCCCCCGTGCCGCGGATTGGGTGCGGATCCTCTCCGAGACCTGCCGCCGGTTGACCTACGGTCAATTCCTGGATTTAACTTTTGAAAATGCGCGTGAAATATCCCTGGCGGAATACGAAGCGATGATCGAAGGGAAAACCGCGGCTCTGGTCGAATCTGCCTGCCGTTTGGGTGCGGTAAGCGCGGACGCCCCTCCGGAGCGGCAAGCGGCCTTTGCGGATTTCGGCCGATCGCTGGGGCTGGCGTTTCAAATCCAGGACGATTACCTGGGCGTCTGGGGCGATCCGAATCTCACCGGGAAGCCCAACGCCGGCGACCTTCTGGCCCGGAAGAAGAGTCTTCCGATCCTGTATGGGATCGAACATTCCGAAAAATTCCGCGCGCTGATGGCGGAAAAGGTCAGGCTTGAATTGCTCCCGCCGCTGCTCGCCGAGCTCGAAGCTTGCGGCGCGCGCGGGCACGTGACCTCCCTTTCCCGTCAATGGATGAATCGGGCGTTCGAATCCCTCCGCAAAGCCGATCCCCAAGGGGATTACCGCCCGCGGCTTGAAGCCCTCGCCCAAGCTTTGCTTGAACGCCGCAAGTAGGGGCAATTTTCTCCGGTAAGGACTTGACCCGTCTCCCCGGCGACACGCCAATCCACAACATTCCATCTCCTACCCCGCCGCCCCGGTCTGCCCGCGTAGAAACCCCGTGCGGCAAATGGCAAGGCGCATTTGACTGCCGGCTGCGCATCGTGGATCTGACGATCCCCTGAAATTCCAGCCCGCCTTGGATCGGGATCCACGCGTTTGGCGGAGGACGCCCGCCGCGACGGGGACCGGCAACGATCTTTCACTTCGAGCTAAACGAAAGCTTGGAACACCCGGTTTCCCAACAGCCTTGCGCGGGCGGCCAAGCGCAGGGCGCCGCGGTCCGCCGCCCATTCCACCAATTCCTGTCCGAGAAGGGACTCGATTTCCACGCGGAACTTTTCGCAGTAATCCACGCCATACCGCCCGCGGTACTCCGCGCGGTCCACGCCGGCTTCGGTCAATCGCAAACCAAGCCACATCGCCTCGCGCATTTCTGCCTCGCCGTCCCGCGCCGCGCGGATGGAGCACGCGGGGGAATACGGGAACCGCGGGCGGCGCTCCGCGCTCATCCGACCGATGTATTTTTCTATCGACCGGACGTTGGCATACCGCTTTCCGGCCGCGCAGCCGTGCGCTCCGGCCCCGAAGCCCAAATAAGGCAGGTTCAGCCAGTAACGCAGGTTGTGTTGGCAGGCGTATGCGGGAAACCGGGCTCCGCCCGCCTTGTCTTTGTCGCGAGCCCAGTTGGAGATCTCGTAATGCCGGTATCCCGCCTCCGCCAGCAATTCCTGCGCCAATTCATACATCTCCGCAGTTCGGTCCTCGTCCGGGGCGGGAAGCGCTCCGCGCCGGACCGCGCGCGAAAGCGCCGTACCTCGTTCGAGGGTCAGCGCATACAGCGAGAGATGCTCCGGCTCGAGTGCCAGTGCGCGCCGGAGCGTCCCCTCCCAATCCGCCCGGCTCTGCCCCGGTAGGCCGAACATCAAATCCAGGCTGATATTCGTCCATCCGGCGCGGCGAGCGTCCGCGCAGGTCCGCACGGAATCGGCGGCGGTATGGATCCGGCCGAGCATCCGCAGTTCCGCTTCCCCCATGGATTGAACCCCCAGACTCAGCCGATTGATTCCCGCCGATCGGAACTCCGCCAGCCTGCCCTCGTCGAGCGTCCCGGGATTCGCTTCCAGGGTGATTTCCGCATTAGGGTTCAGGTGAAATGCACGCCGGATCGTGTGCAGGATGCGCGCCGCCTGCCGCGGAGCCAACAGCGACGGTGTGCCTCCGCCAAAAAAGACGCTTCCCGCCGAAGGTCTTTTTCCCGCCTCGCCGATTCGTTCCAACTCGCTAACCAGCGCCCGGAGGTAGGCGGGCAGCCGGCGCAATTGTCCCTCCGTCGAGAAAAAATCGCAATACGAACAGCGGCGGACGCAAAAGGGAAGGTGAAGGTACAAACCGAAATCGGCGGCCGGCATGGTTCTCCAATGATACAACCTTCTTCCTATATTCATATTCAGCCGGATCGTCGCCTCTTCCCGCCGGCGGTTAATTCTTCATGAAATCTGCCTGCGTTCGCCGCCGATTCGGCGCTATAGCTAATCGGCACCGTTCGCTCCGCTTGCGTTTTGCGATTTCCTCGTTCACAATAGAAAGACGGTCCCGCCTCTCGAGAGCGGAGGCTTTCGGATTGCCCAATGAAGATGGACCAAGCTTTCCCTGCGGGGTTTCCTCGTCCTCTCTCTGGAATGCGGAGGATGCGATTGTGGGTCCTGACCGGCATCCTTTGTCTGTCTTCGGTTGCGTCCGCCGCCGCTCCGGCGGGCGCCGCCCCGAACGCTTTCCGGGTTGGCCTGTATGAAAACCCGCCCAAGGTATTCACGGACGGGGAGGGAGCTCCGGCGGGGATTTTCGTAGACCTGATCCGGGCGATCGGCGAGCAGGAGGGTTGGGCCCTGACCTTCGTGCCATGCGCCTGGGCCGACTGCCTGGCCATGCTGGAATCGGGCGAGATCGACCTTATGCCGGACGTCGCCTATTCGGACGAGCGCGATCGGAAGTTCGATTTCCATCTTACGCCGATCCTGGAAAGTTGGTCTCAGGTTTACGCCGTATCCGGCCTGGACATCACGGGATACGATGACCTGGCCGGAAAGCGGATCGCGGTTCTGGAAGGCTCCATCCAGCAAACGGTGTTCGATCAATACATGCGGGGATTTGGTTTCGATGTGACGATCGTTCCGGCCGGGAGCTTCACGGAAGCGTTCCAACGAACAGCCGACGGGGACGCCGACGCGGCCATCGCCAATAACTTTTTTGGGGATTATTTCTTCCGGGAATACGGGCTGGCCAAAACCTCGATCGTGTTTAACCCCGTGTCCTTATATTTTGCGACGGCCGAGGGGGGGAACCAAGATATCCTGCAAGCGGTCGACCGGCATTTGGCGGCATGGATCGCCGAGCCCAATTCACCGTATTACCGGACTCTCAGCCGCTGGACGCAATCGGCCCCCGTCTACCACGTGCCGCAAGCCGTGTATTGGGGGATCGGAATCGCCGGAGTCCTCCTCGCCGCCGGGGCCGGCTGGATTTTGCTTTTGGAAGGCCAGGTCCGGTCGCGCACGAAAAATCTTCGGTCGGCCAACCAAGCCCTGCGGGAAAGCGAGGAGCGCTACCGGCTGTTGATCCGTACCAGCACCGACGGCATCCTGCTCACGGCGCCCGACGGCAGGATCTTCTCGGCAAATCCCGCCGCCTGCCGCATCTTCGGGATGACGGAGGAGGAATTGCTCGCCGCCGGAAGGAACGGCGTGGCGGACGATTCGGACCCGCAGCTTGCGCAGGCGCTGGCGGAAAGGCTGAACCAAGGCGAGTTCCACGGCGAGCTCATGCTTCGCAGGAAGGACGGAGCGGCGTTTCCGGCCGAAATATCCACCGCCCTCTTCCGGGACGCGCAGGGGGAAACGCGCACCAGCATGATCATCCGCGACATCACCCGGCGCAAGGATTCCGAGGCGCGGCTGGCCGAAAGCGAACGCAAGTACCGCGAGTTGGTCGAACACGCCAACAGCATCATTCTGCGCTGGTCGCGCGACGGAAAGATCCTTTTCCTGAACGAATTCGGCCTGCGCTTCTTCGGATATTCCTCGGCGGAGATCTTCGGCCGGCCGGTCGTCGGAACGATCGTCCCGGCCGTCGACAGCCACGGCCGCGATCTGGGGGGCCTGATGGAACAGGTGCTAGCGGACCCGTCGGCGTTTGAACAGAACATCAACGAAAACATGCGCCGCAACGGCGAGCGGGTGTGGATCGCATGGACCAACCGGATGGTCAAAGACGAACAAGGCCGGATCTCCGAAATTCTGAGCGTCGGCACCGACATCAGCGAACGGAAAAAGGCGGAGGAAGCCATCCGGGAATTGAACGCCACCCTCGAACAGCGCGTGGCCGAGAGGACGGCCGAATTGGCGGTGGCGAAGGACCGCGCCGAGGCGGCGGACCGCTTGAAATCCGCCTTTCTGGCGACCATGTCGCACGAGCTGCGCACGCCGTTGAATTCGATCATCGGGTTTACCGGGATCCTCCTGCAGGAAATGGCCGGACCTCTGACCGCGGAACAAACCAAACAACTCACCATGGTCCGCGACAGCGCCCGGCATCTCCTGGCGCTGATCAACGACGTGCTCGACATCTCCAAGATCGAAGCCGGCCAGCTGGAGATCCATCCGGAGCCGTTCGATCTGCGCGCTTCGCTGGAAAAGGTCGTCGGCCTCGTCCGGCCGCTGGCGGAGAAGAAGGGCTTGGCGCTGCAGGCCGATCCGGCGCCGGAGATCGGAGTCTTCGTCAGCGATGTCCGGCGGGTCGAGCAGATCCTGATCAACCTGCTGAACAACGCGGTCAAATTCACCGACCGGGGGGTGATATCGCTGACGGCTTCGTTCGCGCCGTTCCCATATCGTGCGCCGCAAACCGCCCTGCAGGTTTCCATCGCCGACACCGGCATCGGAATCCGACCCGGTGACCTGCAGGATTTATTCCAACCCTTCCACCAAATCGACTCCGGCCTGACCCGCCAGCACGAAGGCACCGGTTTGGGCCTGGCCATCTGCCGCCGGCTGGCGGATCTGCTCGGCGGCGAGATCCGCGCCGAGAGCGAGTGGGGCAAAGGCAGCACCTTTACGCTTTTCCTGCCGGCGAAGGAGACGCCGAATCCATGACTCACACGATCCTGCTGATCGAAGACAACGAGCAAAACCGCTACCTGGCCACGTTTCTGCTGGAAAAACACGGGCACCGGGTGCTTTCAGCGGCCGACGGGCCGGCGGGGATCGAACAGGCCGGGCGGCTCCTGCCGCACCTGATCCTGCTCGACATCCAACTGCCCGGGATGGACGGCTACGCCGTCGCCCGGTCCCTGCGGGAAAACCCGGCGCTCAAGGATACGCCGATCGTGGCCGTCACGTCCTACGCCATGACCGGCGACCGTGAGAAAACCATCGCCGCCGGCTGCAACGGCTACATCGAAAAACCCATTCGTCCGGAAACCTTCGCGGAGGAAATCAGCCGATACCTGAAAAACTCCGAAGAGGGCAAATCCGCATGAAAAAAGTGCTGATCGCGGACGACAAGGAAGAAAGCCGCTACCTCCTGCGCACCCTGTTGCAGAGCCAGGGATACGAGGTGGAGGAAGCCGTTCACGGCGCCGAGGCGCTGATCAAAGCCCGCCAGAATCCTCCGGCGCTCGTCATCTCCGATCTGCTGATGCCCGTGATGGACGGCTACACCCTCCTCCGCCGTTGGAAGGCCGACGCGCAGCTCAAGGCCGTCCCCTTCGTCGTATACACCGCCACCTACACCGATGAAAAGGATGAACGCTTGGCGAGGGACATGGGGGCGGACGACTTTATCCTCAAACCCAGCGAACCGGAACCGTTTTCCGCCCGGATCCGGGAAGTGATGCGCAGGGCGGAAGAGGACGGCCTGGCGCTCGTCCGCACGCCCAATCCCCGCCAGGCGGATATCACCAAGGAATACGACGAGGTCCTGATCCGCAAGTTGGAGGAAAAAGCCCTCCAGTTGGAGGAAGCCAACCGGGTCCTTCAGCAAGAGGTCGCGGAGCGCAAGCGCGCGGAGATGGCGCTGGTCCGCAGCGAGGAGCAACTGCGTTCGGTGGTTCAGACGGCCGGAGACGCCATCGTCACCTACGACGCGCAGGGAGTCATCCGCCAATGGAACAATGCGGCCGAAACCATGTTCGGATATCCCGAATCCGAAATGATCGGCAAGCCGGTGATGCAAATTCTGCCGGAGCGGTTCCGGAGGGAATTCGAAAAGCAGCCCCGGCCGCCCGCCGTCACCGGCCAATTGATCCTCGGCCAGCATCCTTTCCAAGCGGCGGGCATCCGCCGGGACGGTTCCGAGTTTCCCGCCGAGATCAGCATATCCACATGGAAATCCAGGGAAGGCGTCTCTGCAACGGCAATCATCCGCAACGTCACCGAGCGCCAAAAGGCGGAAGAGGAGCTGCGGATTTCTCGCGCCATGCTGCAGACCGTGTTGGATTCAATCCCCTCAGCCGTATTCTGGAAAGACCGGGATCTGCGCTACCTCGGCGCGAACCGGACATTTCTGAAATACATCGGCGTGAAATCCTCGCAGGAAGTCGTCGGGAAAAGCGATTACGACCTTCCGTGGGAAAAAAAACAGGCGGAATCGTTCCGTTCGTACGACCAAAAAATCATCGCGTCCGGCGCCGCGGAAAACGACATCATCGAATCCTTCCGGCAAGCCGACGGGACCACGGCGTGGGCCAGAACGAACAAAGTGCCGCTGCGCGACAGCGTCGGCGCCGTCATCGGCGTCCTCGGCACCTACGAAGACATCACCGATCGCAGGCGCGCGGAGGAAGCCCTCCGCCACAGTGAAGCTCTGTTCGCCAATGCCGCGGTCATCGCCCGCCTGGGGCCGTGGGAATACGACGTAGAAAAGGACTTGTTCACGTTCAACGACCAGTTCTATGCGCTCTTCAAGACCACCGCGTCCGAGGCCGGCGGCTACACGATGACCTCCGCCGAATACGCCGCGCGGTTCGTCCATCCGGACGACATGGATTTGGTCCGCGCGGAAACCCAAAAGGCGCTCGAAACCCCGGATCCGGCCTTCAGCCGGACCCTGGAACACCGTATCCGGTTCGCCGATGGCAGTCCGGGATACATCTCCGTCCGGTTTTTCATCGTCAAGGATACAGAGGGAAAGACCGTTAAAACCTACGGGGTCAATCAGGACATCACGGAGCGCAAGCGGTCGGAGGAGGAAATCCGCAAGCGGGTGAGGGAATTGGAGGGGATGAACCGCGTCTCGGTCATCCTGCGCAGCTCGGCGACCCTCGAGGAAATGATTCCGCGCCTGCTGGACGAATCGCTTTCCGCGGTGGAGTGCGACGCCGGCGCCGTCTGGCTGTTCGATTCGTCCGCGGGAACGCTCGGGCGTGCGGCCGACTGCGGCTGGTTTTCCAATCTACCGAAGACCAATCCCAAGCCCGGCGAGGGGTTCCCCGGCGCGATTTTCGGCGCGAATCAGGTGCATCTCATCGAGGAATTCGCCCGGGACCCCGATCTCGGGGTCCTTCGCAGGGATTCGTTCCCGCCGGGCTGGGGGGGAATCTGCCTTCCGGTCCGGTCTGGGCAGGACAGCATCGGCCTGATCTGCCTTGCTGTTCCGCAGCCCCGCAAGTTTACATCGGAAGAAGTGAATCTGCTGGTTACCATAGCGGAGATGGCCGGCACGGCGATCCAGCGCGTGCAATTGTACGAACAGACCCGGCATCAGCTGGAGCGCTTGAGCGCCCTGCACGCGATCGACACCGCAATCACGGCCAGCCTGAATTTATCCGTGACGATGGATTTCTTCCTCGATCAGGTCGTCAACCAGCTGCGGGTGGACGCGGCCGCGGTCCTGCTGTGCAATCCGCGGATGATGCAGCTGGAATATTTCGCCGGGCGCGGATTTCGGGGAAAGGGGATCGCCGCCACCCGCCTGCGCTTCGGGGAAGGGCACGCGGGGCGGGCCGCCATCGAGCGCCGCATCAGCCACGTCGCGATCACCTCGAACGACCCGCTGGCCAAACCCGAACGGGTGGCCGGTGAGGGTTTCGTCACCCACACCTCGGTTCCGCTGATCGCCAAGGGCCAGGTCAAGGGGATCCTGGAGCTGTTCCACCGGACTCCGTTCGTCCCCAAAGACGATTGGCTGGATTTCCTCAACACCCTTTCCGGCCAGGCGGCGATCGCGATCGACAACGCCACGCTTTTTTCCGACTTGCAGGGCGTGAACACCCAGCTTGCGCGGGCGTACGACAGCACCCTCGAGGGCTGGTCGCGGGCGATGGACCTGCGCGACAAGGAAACCGAAGGCCACAGCCAACGGGTGACGGAAACCACGCTTCAGTTGGCTAAAAAGATTGGGATCCCCAACGAGGAGCTGGTGCACATCCGGCGCGGGGCTTTGCTCCACGATTTGGGGAAACTCGGTGTCCCCGATTCCATCCTCAACAAACCCGACAGCCTGACCGCGGAGGAGAAGGCGGTCATGCAGCGGCATCCCGGCCTGGCCTACGAGATGCTGATGCCGATCGAATTCCTGCGCCCCGCCCTCGACATCCCGTATTGCCACCACGAACGGTGGGACGGCTCGGGGTATCCGCGCGGGCTGAAAGGCGAACAGATTCCGCTGGCCGCGCGGGTGTTCGCCGTGGCGGACGTCTTCGATGCGCTCACTTCGGACCGCCCGTACCGTCCCGCTTGGCCGGAGGAAAAGGCCCTCGACTATATCCGCGACCGGTCGGGCCAGGAATTCGATCCGCAGGTGGTGAAGGTGTTTCTGGAGCTTCCGCGCTGAGGCGGCCTCGATTCTCCTAGAGTGCTGAACAAGGCGGTTGAGCCCCGCCCCGCTTCGCGGCGCGAGGCCGGGGGTGCCCGTCCTCTGTGCGGGCGTATCGAGATCCCATTTTTTTATTTTTGATACGCCCCAGAAGAGCGCTGGGGCTACTCAACCACCATTTTTCTTTTTTCATCATCCTGTTGGGTGGGGATTCTTCGCGGTTCTTCCCGATTTTATCGTACAAAAAACCGCCGGCCTCAGATCAGGATTTGGACAGGCCGCGGACCACAATACCGGTTGCTTCGGCATTGCACGTCGGAATCGTCGGTACGACCTTCGCCTGTCGTCCCGTCCTTTAAATTAAAAATACACCCGTTCAATTCCCTGCACGTATTTGGAATTCCGCATGATGCGAAAGGGGAAGTACCCCGCGGCCCGGTCGGCCTGCGGCTCTTCCCCGACCGCGTATTTTAATTCCACGATTACGTCGCGGGGGTTTTGCTGCCTGTGTAGCAGCGAATTCCGGAAGGGACCGTGGATCCTCCAAAAGACCTGTTGGGAATCGACCGTGATCCGGAACCGTTCCTCGAGCGCGGCGAAATAGCTGCGTTGATAGCAGTTAAGCAGGACGGGAGCAAGTCTGCGGAGGTCGTCTCGGACGGTCTCCGGAAGGGAGGAACGGTCGGCGAGCTCCTGGAATACGCGGCGGTTGAAGTGCTCGTCCAACACGAATGGCGCCATCGGGTAGGATAGCTTCTTCCCCACCAAGCCGTATTTAACCTTGAATTCCAACATCGGCCGCTCGATCATTCCGTCCATCGTTCCGTACCAGCGCAGCCGCACCTTGCGCCTCTGCGCAGCTCCGGAAACGTTGTCGTTGTAATTGTCCATGTCGGCGGTATCCAGGTAGAGGCTGTTGATCTGCCGCGGCGGATACGGCGCACGGCACATCAGCGGATGCGAGCGCACGATGGCCGTCACCTGGCGCGGAAGCAACTCCTCGGAAAGGAACTTGCGTTCGTATCGGAAGGAGCGCAGCCGGGTATACTCCTGGATGTTCCCGGACGCAGAGTCTCGGCGCGCCATCTACCAAATCCCCTTGTTGTCGAGAAAGGAAATCTCCATCTCCGGCGAGAGTTCCCGCAGGGAAGCGCGCGCCTGCTCGAGATCCGAAATATGGCGGAATTCCACGACGAACGATGTCTCGGCCTGATCGGGATTCTCGTCGTATCGGATCAGCCGGAGTTTGGCGCAGTGCTTCTCAAGCACCTCGCGGACCCGGCTCATTCCGATTTTTCCGGGCTCACGGCTGGAAACGGTCAGATGCAGGTTGATATCCGCCTGCGTTTGCCGCAACAATCGCGCCAGGCCGATCAGCAGGACCACCACCATAAAACTTAAGAGAGTGACCAAGCGCTGGTTGTCCCCCAATCCGATTCCCAGACTGATGGCGAAGAACAGGTACGCCAGCTCCTCCGGCTCCTTGACCGCCGTGCGGAACCGGATGATCGAAAGCGCTCCGACCAAGCCTAGCGAGAGGGCCACGGAGGACCGAACCACCAGGATGATGAACGTGGTCGTCACGGTCACCAGCATGAAGTTGGCGGCGAATTTTCTCCGGTTGGAAAGGGAGGATCCCCAATAGATGTAAACCCGGCTGAGGAGAAAAGAAAAAACCACGGACAACAGCAGGTTAACCGCAAACACTCCCGTCTCGAGTGGAGCCCCCTGGCCAGCGGTGACCTCCGCCCACAATTCCTGCAATGCGTTCGGGGCGGCCGTCGGTTCCGGCGTCGCGGTCGGCAGAACCGCGGTTTGGCCTTCGGAACCGACGGGCGGCTCCCCGCCCCCTTCCGAATGCAAAATCGCCAGAGATATCTCGTCCACTTCGGTCGTTCGTTCACCGTGCGAGGCGAAAACGATGATGCCCGGATCAAGCGGTTCGGGGTCTTCGGCCGAAAGGATTTCGTTCCCGTCTACGGCGATGGAGTGCCTGCCCTGTTGGACCGTGATGCGGAAATCCATCCATGCGCCTTCCGACGGCGTCCATCCCGCGGACCGGTCCAATTCCCGCTGTTGATCCGGCCGGATTTCCCGGAAGAGAACCATGTCGCTGACGAGAATCCTCAGTGCGTAGCCCCCCCGGTCGGCTTCGCGGTAGAGAATTACGGTCTCGCCGGGTCCGGAGAATCTCACTTTTACCGTTAGATCGAAATCCGCCCATCCTCCCATGCGGGCCGCGAAATTCCCCGGGCCGATGCGCAGGATTCCGTCGACGACGATTGCCTCCGGCGAATGCTCCCACCCCGGCAGATGCGGGTCGTCAAAGGATTCCTGCCATCCTGCTTCCTGGGCCAAAGCCGTTCGCGCGCATCCTCCCGTTGCAAGCATAAAAAGAAAAAGGCCCGCACAGGCGGCGGGGATTCTTCGATTCATATGGCACCTCCCATCAGGATTTTTCCGCGGCTGCGGTAGTTCCGGATTCCGCCTCCAGCACCAGTTGGCTGCGTGCGTAGGCTTCCCTTTCGGCGACGAACTCCAGCAACGCCTCCCAGGAGTGATCGAAGGCTTCGGGCGGGAACAAGGCGTCTTCCGCGAAGAACGCCTTGTCGCCGGTGGATTGGGAAATGAAGGGCGCGATCTGGCGGTGCAGAAACTGCACCCGCTCGGCGACCTTGGCGCGGGTGAACCAAACCACCAGGAGCAGATCGAGGTAAGCCGCATACTTTGCGCGGTAGCGCCCGATTTGCATCGCCCGATCGTAGAGGGGCGCCCGCTCCACCAAGCCCGGGTCGGACCGCTCGAACAGCGGCATCCGCGGATTTCCGCCCCAGGCGAGGTCCCAGGGTATCCATTCAAACAGGTCCGTGACGGGATCGTGGTAAAGGAAATAATTGTTCCCCGTGTAAGGGTAGGAATCCCAATTGTCCAGGAGGGTGACCACCGCCAAGTAACGGAGGAAGGCGTCCATGTTAACCACGCCCTCCAGCGCCCGCCGGAAATCTTCTTCAGATTCGTACGCCGTGCCGTCGATCACCCGGCACAATTCCACGATGTCGCTGTAATCCGCCTCCTCCTCGTTCGATGTTTTGCCGTACGCATATTGCCCGTTCCGGACGGGATAATCCTCGATTCGGTCTCCGTAATACACGAGGTCCATCGGTCCGCGTTGGGCATGGCTCGCCTTGTATAGGTTGCCCCCCTGGCTCTGGGCGCCGAAGCGGTTGCGGATGTATTTGTTGTCGACGCGCTCGACGAGCGAATAGATTCCCCAGTAGACGGGCGGCCGGCCGTCGTCGGCGATGTCGATCCAAAGCTCCACGAAAGCGGTATGGCTGGCCGGCAGGCCGGCGGCGTACATCATTTCGTAGGCCAGTTTTTCCTTGAGCAGGGTCGAATCGCCGATGTTGTTGAGCAGCATCAACTGACGCAGGTTTCGGTATTCCTGCCCGTCGACGAAGGCATCGGTGTCGATCTCCCATGGTTTTTTCAGGCCGGAGGTCCGCAGAGAAAATTGTCCGCGCATGCGGAACCCGACATCCCGCACTGCCTCCCCGAATACGTTCGCATCAGCGCGCACTTGGAGTTTGGCTTCCGGATCGGCCCACATCGCATCCCAATCGGATTGCCTCAAGGCGATATCGATCCGGCGGACTCGGCTGTCGTCGAACACCGCCGCGTAATCGACGGTGCTCGAAGCCGGGTGGCGCACGTGCACCGTCGCCTGATCCGTTGCATAGCGTCCGAGCGAATCGGTCACCCGCAGCGTGACGGCATACCGTCCGGGTTTGGAATAGAGGTATTGCACATAGCCTTTGCTCGCGGTGGCGTCGATATCGATGGCCCCGTTGCCGTCGAGATCCCATTCGTAACGGACGATCTCCGCTCCTTGCGAGCGGCTGCCGTAGCCGCTGAAATAAACGGTCAGCGGCGCCCAGCCGTTGTTGTACACGGCGTTCGCCTGTGCGATTACCTGCGGACTTTCCGGCGCGGCCGCGGCCGGCGGTCCGGGATGAAGCATTACCGTGTGCAGGATGATTATTCCCAGGATCAGGGACAGAATAATGCAGCCCTTCTCCGATACCCTGCGGATCCGTGCCGGCCGGACCTCCCTAGCAGAGGCCATGGATGCTTTCCTCTTTTTTTTCTTTTTCGGCATCGATGGAATCCGGAATTCGCCTCCGGATACATCCTCCGCGGCGCATCCGCGGTTTACAAAAAACAACGCGTTCCTCCGGCGAAACGCTTGGCAACGGCGACCGGATCCCCTTCTAGCCGTCTCCGTTGCCATCCTCCATTTTCCAACCCGGCGCATCGATAGTGTTTGTTCGGATTCATTATATGCGAAAAGACACCCGTAAAAATCAGCCGCAATCCGCCCTTTCCACCTTTCTTCCCAATAGGGGAAAAACGCAAGCCGCAGAAGGACAATCCCCCGATCTGCCGCTTCGGCGGAAATCGACTGAGGCTCTTGAGATCATTCCTGGGAATTCTTGAAAACCTGAATGCTTTGGATTAAACTGGCTTGTCATGCGTTTTCCGGCCCGTTTGGCCTTTCTTCTAGCGCTTTCGATTTCCGCGTTTTCCTTCCAGGCGGACGAAGCCCTGCGGATTGATTCGCCCGCAGCGGGTGAAACCGTTTCGGGAATGGTCGAGATCTCGGGAACGGCGGCCGCGTCCGGAATGATGCGTTGGCGCGTGGAATTCGCCTACGATCCCGATCCGACCGGCACCTGGTTTCCCATTGCCGAAGGCGCCTCGCCGGTGACGAATGGCGTCCTGGCGGAATGGGACGTCACCCGGATCAGCGAGGGCGAGTACACCCTGCGGATCGCGGCATATTTTGCGGACGGGTCGATGCGCGAATCAATCGTGCGGGGAATCCGCGTGCGGCGCGCTTACCCGCTGGCGACGACCGCGGAGCCGGAGGCCGTTACGCCGGCGGAGGTCCCGCCGCAGCCGGCGCACCAACCGCCGGCCGCTTTCCCGGCTCCCACCGCGGCGGAAAGCCCGGCCTCCACTTCCGCGCCGGATTCCACTTCTTTGGGAGCCGCCTTTCTGGCCGGCGCCCTGATGGCCGGGATGGGATTCGGACTTGCCGCGCTTCGTACGCGCTGGCTGCTTTGGCGGCGGCGGCGGATGGTCCGGCGGATCCGAAAGTCCGGCGGCTGATCCGCCGAGAGGACAGCCGCCTCCGGCGCTTCCAAGAAACGCGAAAAGCACCCGCGGGGATCCTCCGCGATGGGATAGGTCCGGCAAATCGAAAAAATGTTTTTTCCCGTATCTCGAAAAAAAGAAGGCGGAAGAATGGAGAAATTGTTCCTAATCGTCGGCCTGGGGAATCCCGGCCGGGAATATGCGGCGACCCGCCACAACATCGGCTTCCGGATCGCGGACCGTTTGGCGGAAGAGATCGGCGTGCGATTCTCCCGCCAGCAGAACCATGCTCTGCTTGCGTCCGGAACCCGGTCCGGAGCCAGGCTGGTCCTCGCCAAACCGCAGACCTTCATGAACCTCAGCGGACAATCCGTCGCGGCGCTGGTCCGCTTTTATAAAATCCCGCTCGCGGCCCTCCTGGTGTGTTGCGACGACATCGACCTGCCGTTTGGGACGATCCGCCTGCGCGCCTCCGGCGGCTCGGCCGGACAGCGCGGGATGCAATCGATCCTCGATTCCATCAACAGCCGGGAGGTTCCCCGCCTGCGGTTCGGGGTCGGCCGCCCGCCGGGGAGGATGGACGCAGCGGATTACGTACTGCGGAAATTCGATCCCGAGGAGGAGGAAAGCGTCCCGGCGGTCGTGGAGCGTGCGGCGGAAGCCGCGTTGACGTTTGTCGACCGCGGGTTGGCGGAGGCCATGACCCGTTTCAATCCGCCCCCCGCGGATCCCCCCTCCCGCGGAACCGCACCGCCGGCAGGGCTTTCCTGAAGCGGCCTTGGATCTTTCGCGGCTGCTGTCCTTGATCGAAGAAGACCCCCGCTTCCGGGAAGTCCTGGAAGCCGCGACTGCGCGCGCCCCCGCTCCTTCGGTCTCCTTATCCCTGCCCCGCGCCGCAAGGCCTCCGCTGCTGGCGGCGCTGGCGCGCCGTTCATCGATTCCGATCCTCCTGCTCACCCCCCGCTCCGAACGGGCTATGCTCCTGCGGGATGAGATCGCCGCCTGGGACCCGCGGGTGGAGACTCTGCTCTACTCGGAACCGACGCCGGTCTTCTACGAACAATCCCCCTGGGGTCCGCGGACCGTCCGCGAGCGGATTGCCGCGCTTGCCGGTCTCGGCGCGGCGGGAGCCGGCGGACGGCCGGCCCGCCCCCTGATCGTAATCGCTTCCGGCCGCGCGCTGATCACGCCGACCCTGCCCTGCGACGCCTTCCGCGCCGCCTTGCGGACCTTCCGGGCGGGGAATTCCGCTTCTCCCGAAGCCTTGAGCCGTGAGTGGATCGATCTCGGCTATCAGCCTGCCAGCCTGACCGTCGAACCGGGGCAATTCAGCCGCCGGGGAGGCATCGTCGACATCTGGCCGCCGGCCGATCGGCGCCCGACCCGGCTGGAATTCTTCGGCGACCAGATCGAAACCTTGCGGCTGTTCGACCCCGCCACCCAACGGACCGCCGGTCCGGCGGAATCCCTCATCGTAACTCCGGCTCGGGAACTCCTGGCTTCCGATCTTTCCCGGATCGGCCGCCTTCCGAACGGCGGCAAGCCTGGCGCGGATTTTCCATACGAATTCTGGATCCCGTGGGCTTACAAGCCGGCCGGCCTGCTCGACTACCTCCCGAACCGCGGTATCGTCGCGATCGAGGAATGGAACGAACTGGCCGATGTGGTCGCCGATCTCGAGGAACACGCACTGGCCTTGCGCGGGGAAGCCGAGGAAAGCGGCGTGCTTTCCGCCGACGATCCCCTCGCGCACCTGACCTGGGACGACATCCGCGAGGCGCTGGAAATCCGAATCCCTTTGCATCTGGGCTTGGGCGGAGATGACAGCATGCTCCTCCCGATCGGCGAATCCTTCACGCCTGCGCCGCGCTTCGGCGGAATGCTAAAAACGTTCGTCGAACAGACCCACCTTCTGCGTCAGAAAAAACATCGCGTCGTAGTGGTTTCGCGCCAGGCGGACCGGCTCCTGGAAGTCTGGGAAGAGCAACGCCCGGGGGCCAACCCCGCCCTCGTTCCGGAAAATACGCCCGTTGCGCCGCCCGCCGAAGCCGACTTGGTGTTCGTGCACGGATCCCTGCAGGAAGGGTTTACCTTCCGGGACCTGCACCTGCTGGCCGACGGCGATATTTTCGGATGGATCCGTCCGGAACCGCGCCGC
The DNA here is from genome assembly GCA_016928575.1 of Anaerolineales bacterium. NCBI lineage: Bacteria > Bacillati > Chloroflexota > Anaerolineae > Anaerolineales > Anaerolineales bacterium. Next base: position 104,850 of record JAFGKK010000057.1, on the reverse strand, counting down.
CGCCCTGCGGCCAAAGCCCTGCCGCCGGAATCCGCCTATGCCGACCTCAAGAGCGGGGATTTCGTCGTCCATATCGAATTCGGGATCGGGGTTTTTTCCGGATTGGTGCGGCGGATGGTGGACGGGCTGGAACGGGAATATCTGCAAGTGGAATTCGGGGACGGCGGCCAGGTGTACGTTCCGATCCATCAGGCGGACCGGTTGATGCGTTACATCGGCCCCGACGACCGCGCGCCGACCCTATCCCGCCTCGGCTCGCAGGAATGGACCGCCACCCGGGAACGGGCCCGGCGCGCCGCATTGGATGTAGCCCGCGACATGCTGGCTCTTTATGCCCGGCGCGAGTCCGCCCAGGGCCGGGCGTTCGCCCCCGACACCCCCTGGCAGCGCGAACTGGAAAGCTCCTTTCCCTACGTGGAAACCGACGACCAACTGCGGGCGATCGCCGAGGTGAAGCGCGATATGGAGCGAGCGCGCCCGATGGACCGCCTGATCTGCGGCGACGTGGGGTACGGCAAGACCGAAGTCGCCCTGCGGGCCGCGTTCAAAGCAGTGATGGACGGTGTCCAGGTGGCGGTGCTCGTCCCCACCACCGTTTTGGCTCAGCAGCATTTCCAGACCTTTTCCCAAAGGCTGGCGGCCTTCCCGTTGCGGGTGGAGATGCTTTCACGCTTCCGCACGCCCTTTGAGCAGGAGCGGATCCTCGAACACCTCGGCCGGGGCGAAGTCGACATCCTCATCGGCACCCACCGCCTGATTCAGCGCGACGTGGCGTTTTCAAATCTTGGACTGCTCGTGATCGACGAAGAGCAGCGCTTCGGCGTGGCCCACAAGGAGCACCTGAAGAGGCTGCGCACCGAGGTGGACGTGCTGACCCTCACCGCAACGCCGATTCCCCGCACGCTGTACCTCTCGCTTGCGGGCGTGCGCGACATCTCCAACATCAACACGCCCCCCGAGGAACGGATGCCGGTCGTCACCCGCGTCGGCCCGTACAGCGAAAAGCAGGTCCGCCAGGCGGTTCTGCGGGAACTCGAGCGCGGCGGGCAGGTGTTCTATCTTCACAACCGGGTGGAAACGATCCGTTCGGTGAAGGAAAAATTGGCCGCCCTCGTCCCGGAGGCGCGCATCCGGATCGGCCACGGGCAGATGCCCGAGCATGAATTGGAACACACGATGGACTCCTTCGTCCGGCGCGACGTGGACGTGCTGTTGTGCACGTCGATCATCGAATCCGGCCTCGACATCCCCAACGCCAACACGCTGATCGTCGACCGGGCCGATACCTTCGGGCTGGCGCAACTGCATCAGCTGCGCGGGAGGGTGGGACGCGGGCCGGTGCGGGCCTACGCCTACTTCTTCACCGACCGCCGACACCGCCCCTCCCCGGAAGCTTACGAGCGCTTGCAGGCCCTGGCCGAACAGAACGAACTTGGAGGCGGGTATGCGATCGCGATGCGCGATCTGGAGATCCGCGGCGCTGGCGAGATCCTTGGAACGCGTCAAAGCGGCCATATCGCCGCGATCGGATTCCACCTATACACCCGCCTGCTCTCCCAAGCGGTGCGGCGCCTGCGGGCCGAGCGCGACGGCCGGGTCCCCGAGATGGAAAATCTTCCCCCCAGCGTGGATCTCCCGCTGGCGGCCGCGCTGCCGGAGGACTATGTCCCGGACCGCGATCTGCGCCTGCGGCTGTACCGGCGCATGGCCGAGATCGCCGCCGAAGAGGAACTGGCCGCGCTGCGCCGGGAATTGGTGGACCGGTTCGGCCCGCTTCCGGAAGCGGCCGAGAATCTGCTGTTTCAATTGCGGGTGAAGGTCCTCGCCCAGCAAGCCGGCGTGGACGTCGTCGCCTTGGAAGGCGGCGTGCTGATGATCGGCGCCGTCCTCGGCGAGGATGTCCGTCCGGCCGAGATCCATCCGCGCGGACGGTACAGCAAAGGGCGGTTGTACATTCCCGTCACAGCCGATCCGGAGGAATGGAGACCGGAACTCCTTGGAGTGTTGAAAATGATCGTCGAGAAAATCCGCGCCCGGCGGTCGGAGTAACAATCCTTCCATAACCGATCAGCCGGAAATGAGTCCGGTGTTCTTTTTGGCAGGGATTTCTCGCCTTTACTGTTTTCCCTCGATCCCACGCCCCCGCTCCGCCGCCCTGCTTGGTATGCGGGGGCTTTGCGGGCGGGCTGGCCTTCTCCTTCCGGCGTATCCTTGCCTCCGGCCGCAACCGGCGGGTTGGGATTGCCGCCTTGAAGGAAAAATTTTTCTTCATCATAGCCGGGCGAAGACCCGCGTTGGGTGGGGAGAGAAATAACCGAGGGCACTATGCCGGGCGGCGATGCCGCAGCCAACCGGCCCTACCTCGCAAAGCCGAAGGCGGCGCTTTTTTGCTGGCCGCACCGGTGCGACCGGATACCATCCGCCCCGGCTGTCACCCACCGAAGAACATTTTCCCCACCGGCGAATCCAACAGGATCAACAAGGCCGGGCTTGTTAACGCCAATACAACCGCAAGCGATAAGAAAATGAATAATCCGGCGCTGAGCAGGGCGAACTTGAATAAACCCGCGCCATATTTGCCCGCGCTTGTCGGCTCCCGGGACAGTCCGATGACCGTGTTGGCGATTAATAGCACGGTGCCGTAACATAGTCCGAGGGACAAGAAGAAGCTTACGACCGCCGCCGCAGGAAGGTTGAACGACAACAACTTGGCGAAATATTCCGGTGAAAGGATTCCCATCCAGACGGCGATGACGACCGGGAAGGCGGTCACGAGCGCCGCCGAAAGGTGTTTACGGATTCGAACATTCCGTTCCATTTGCGTTTGCCGTCCTCCTGTATCCATGGTGTGCTTCCCTCCATCTGCCCGAAAAGAACATCCGGTTCTTCTTCATTCGCAACGGCAAGGCGCGCCCGACGCGCTGTCATGCCCCGGCGTGCCGCCGGGGCGCCCCTCAAGTTCCGCCGCCGGACATCTTCATTTGGCGATAACAGCTTATGCGGCGGCGATCCCCGCCCCCCTTTCCGATGTCGGAAGGATTGAATGCGGCCAACCGCTCCCCTGCCAAACATTTCATTATAGAAGACACTATTCGCAAAAATCCTTCCATCGTGCAAGGAACGATCGGCCAAATTTGTCTCTGCCGCGGCCGGCGCGCAAGAAGGCATCTGCGGGGGTTTTCCACGAGAAGGATCCCGTACTGCCCTTGCTGGAGGACGGATCCGTTCTGCGCGTTGTCCAACCTTTTCCGTCGGCGCGGGTTTTCCCCTTTTCCTTTTTTGCGCAAGGTCCCATATAATATACGCAAGCAGGATGTTCCTTCCGGCGGAAGAACCGAAGAAACCCTTCCGTGCCTTTGCTTGGCGGCTGTTGAGGAGGTTGCGAGATGGCCGGAAAAACCCGATCCGCACGAAAAACAACAAGAACACCCCTTTTGGACTCCATCACGGACGGTGCGGTCGTGTTGGATGCCCAAAACCGAATCCTGAGCATCAATCCGGCGGCGGCGGAGTTGGCCCGGATGGTGGAAGCCGACGCCGCGGGAAAACCCTTTCCGGACGTTTTCGCACCCTGGCTCTCCGGGCAGGGGATTCCGGATTCCGGAGGAAAATCCTTAACCGTTCCCTCGCCGCACGATCCGGAGAGGACAATTGAGATCAGCCGCCGCCCGCTTTCCGCCGCGGCCGGGGAGAACCCCGGTTCCGTCGTTTTCCTGCGGGATGTCTCCGACCGGATCCATATGGAACAGGATCACCGGCGCGCCATGGAACTGTTGTTGGAAAAAAATACCGAGATTCAGTCATTGTACGCCTCCCTGCGGGATCAGGCCGTGCGCGATCCGGTGACCGGCTTGTACAACCGGTGCTACCTGATGGAATCGCTGGACCTGGAAATGGCGCGCGCCTCCCGCGCCAAAATTCCGGTCAGCGTGCTGATAATCCGGCTGGATCAATATAAAAAGGCCGACGAACGCTACGGGGAGAAAGCCGGTGTGGAAATCCTAAAAATCCTAAGCTCCCTGATCCACCGCTACATCCGCCGCGGCGACATCGCCAGCCGGACCGCACCCGACACCTTCGTCGTGGTCCTGCCCGGCGCCCCGGCGGTCATCGCCGGTCCGCGCGCGGAACTTCTCCGCCAAGCGTTCCACAATTCCATCCTGAATTACCTCGGCACAAAGATCGAATGCACCTTCTCCTGCGGCGTGGCGGCTTCTCCGAGTCAGGGCGAGACCAAGGACGCCCTCCTGCAATCCGCCGAAATCGCCCTGCACGAATCCATCGCGGCCGGCGGCAATCGGGTCACCGTCCACGAGTAGCCCCGCCCGCCGATTTGAAGTTCCCGCCTGGAAAAACCAACGGTGCGGACGCTGAAGAGAGCGTCCGCACCGTTTCCTGTTCGACAAGCCGTTCCCCGGATCGGGGAGATTTGCTTAGATGGCTTCCTGCGCCACCTTTTCCCCGAACGACAGAAGCGCTTTGACCATTTTCTCGTCGCGGCCTTCGGCATACACCCGCAGAACCGGTTCGGTCCCCGAAGGCCGGATCAGCAGCCAGGAATCGTCGTCCAGCAGGTATTTCACCCCGTCCGTGGTCTGGACCTTGGTCACCTTCTGGCCGCCCAAGGAAGCCGGCGGATTCTCCACCAGCTTTTTGGTGATCTCCGCCTTCGAGACCGGATGCGCCAGGCGCAGATCCCGCCTTTCGTAGACCGCCGGACCCGCCTCGCGCAGAAGTCCGCCGATCAGCGTCTCCAGCGGCTCCCGATACACCGCGACCATCTCGATCAAGAGCAGGCCGAATAGAATGCCATCCCCCTCCGGGATGTGACCGAGAAAGCTCATCCCGCCGGATTCTTCGCCTCCGATCAGCACGTCGCCCTTGAGCATGTAGTCGGCGATGTAATTGAAGCCTACGGGGGTTTCGAACACTTCCAGGCCGTACTTGGCGGCCAGCCGGTTGATCATTTGGGTGGTGGAGACGGTCTTGATCACTTTTCCCCGCAGACCGCGTTTTTCCACCAGATAGCGCAGAGCCAGCGCCATGATCCGGTGCGGATCGACGAACTGGCCGCGGCCGTCCATCGCGCCGGTCCGGTCGGCGTCGCCGTCGGTGGCTACGCCGATCGCGCCGTGCCCAGCCGCGATCGCGCCCGCCAGCGCCCCCAGGTTGGCCGCAATCGGTTCGGGATGCACGCCGCCGAATCCCGGATTCATCTCGCCCCGCACCTCGAACACCTCGCATCCCGTTCCCTGCAGGATCGTCTTGATCTGCCCGCGGCCGGAGCCGTACATCGAATCCACCACCACACGCGGAGGATTGTCCGCGATCGCGTCGAAATCGATCAGGTTGCGGAGATGCGCGTGGTACGCCGGAATCGGATTGAAGCGGAGAATCTTCTTGGCCTCCAGAGCCTGGCGGTAATCCATCAGGTTCGGCCCGCGTCCCTGGGCTTCGTTGTCGGAAAGGTAGATTTCCACGCGGCGGCATTGTTCGGGAAGCGCCGATCCGCCGAAGAAGGATTTCAATTTCACGCCGTTGTAGCGCGGGGCGTTGTGGGAAGCGGTGATCATGACGCCCCCCAAAGCCTTGCGATGGGTGATCGCGTGGGAAATCGCCGGTGTGGGGGCGTCAGCCTGGGCCAGGTGCACGGTGTACCCGTTGGCCGCCAGCACCCGCGCCACGTCCACCGCAAACCGGTCGGAAAGGAAGCGGGTGTCAAACCCGACGACCATTTCCCGCGAGGCGCGGCCCTCCGGAAGCGCGGCGATCCGGTTCCAATCCGGCGAGGCGGCCGCGTCGGCGATCGCCTGGGTCAACAGGCGCAGGTTTGCGAAGGTGAACGTATCTGAAATGACGGCCCGCCAGCCGTCCGTCCCGAAACTTATGGTCATTGAGGATTCTCCTTTTCGGCCGGGGCGTCAGCCGCTCCGCGGCCCGGACTCATAGAATCAGCACGGAACCGGCTCGGGCTATGGGTGGGGAATGGCGCCCTTGCCGGCGATCCGACCTGCAGGGAAGATTCCAATTCTGGCGGTGGATTCCGAACGCCTTCGGCTCCCACGGCTGCGGTTGTCCGAGAGTATTCGACCGCCTAGGTATCCTTTGGCGGTCCGATTATACCCGGATCGAATCCCTATCCGGAAAGCGCGTTGGTCCGGAATTCCGGTTTCCAGCGCTGTCCTCCCGCGGCAACCACGCCCCCGGCCGGCGCAGTTTTCAACCATCCAAGTTTTGCGCCGAGAGGCGTTTGCGCATCCGGATTCGCTGGTTCCGGCGGTTTGAAGTCAGGGACGGATGGATTCCGCCGCTTCCCGTGCTGCCTCCTCCGGGGTTGCGCCCTCCACCAACACCTTCCGGACCGCCTTGGAAAATATCGGACCGATGAAAGCGGAAATCTCATCGTCCGGAAAAGGCAGCGCCGGTCCGGAGACGCCCGCGGCGAGCTCCCGCTCGTTGCCGGGGGGCCACAAAGCCACAGCTTCGCTTGATGCCGGAAGCACGCCCTGCGCCTGCGACCATTCGGCGAGGAATTCGGGATCCGTCAGCCAAAGAATTAAATCCGCCGCTTTTATCCGGCGCATCGGATCGGCGGTGGCGAGTGTCCACGCCCAACCGGTGGCCAGGGAAAACCGGCTTCCATCGGGAGTCGGGAGGTACGTCATGAAGTAGTCGGTATTGTGCGAGACCACGGAGTACAGGGTTGCGGCGCATTCTGCGATGCTTTCGATCGCCAGGAATGCCCCCTCAAAGGAATCGATCTGAAGGCTTCGGGGAGACAGCAATTCATACTCCGCCATCGACCGCAGCCAGGAAAGCTCCCGCGCGAAGGGTTCCTGAAGGATCTCGCCGTCGGTGCTCGAAAGAATCTGAATACCGCCGGCGGCGTAGTATCCGTAAAAGAGGAACAGCGCCCGTGAATCGCCGAGGGGCAGGAATACCGGCGCCGTCCAGTTCTCCAGCGAATCCCACCGCTCCGGCTCCGAATACGGAACGGCGGTGCTGGCTAGGATCAGGGCATCCCCGGAGAATGGTAGGCCGTACCGCAGATCGTCGATGACGACCATGTTCTTGGCGTAAGCGTAATGGGAATCCCAAGTTTGGGAAGGCAGCAAGCCGTCGAGCGGATGGATGAGGTTTTTAATCGCGGCGGCTCGTAGGTTGGATTGATCGAGCGCGACCAAATCCGGCAAAGCGCCCGGGGCGGCAGCCGCGGCGACGGCGAGCGAATCGCGCAACCCTCCGGCGCCGGAGGCCGCTTTAATCCGGACGACGACTTGAACCCCGGGATTCCGCGCTTCATAGGCTTCGATCCGCTCGGCCAGGGCCTTGCCTCCGGCGGAGGAGCTGTCCGGCCGGAATGCCGGCGGCAGCCACAAGGTCAACGTCGCGATATTGACCGTCGGGGTGGGCAGCGCGGGGTTTCCGATCGTCTCGGTAACGGCAGGGAGGATGCTGGGCTTGGTGTCCGCCCCACTCTCGGGCAACGGACCGCATGCCGCAATCACGGCCGAAAAAACCACCGCCGCGGTCAGCCGCAATAAGACGGATTCTGTCGGCATCCGAACGCGCATCCCTTCTCCTTATCCGCCGCTCCCCCCGGCGTGCGGACAGCATAATAACACAGGCGCGGGTTCGGCTGAGATTCACCCCCCGGCCTTCCTTCCGATCCCGGCCCTGATCGGCCCGCGCGGATTGCTACCGCGGGCGATCGTCGCAGTCTCATATTCGCTCCCCGGTCTGTCCTTTTCCAAGGCGTTCGCGTTCGGAATGCCTGAGGAGGCCCGTCCGGCTCAAAGGGCTGTTCCGCATTCCTCAAAGCGGATACAATCTTGCCACCGCAAGTCCGGGAAAAGCGCCCGCTCCGCGCGTTCCAACCGGCTTCGGATTCCATCGAACCCTCCCTGCGCATGCGTTGGATCGTGGACCTGAAAGGGGAACAACCCCTCGCGCTTTCCTGGGCGCGCGAGTTTTTTTCCGATTTCGACACTTCGCAACTCGCGTGGGTCCGGATCGACCGCGGCCGGGGCAGGTGCCGCGGCGCATACGGAAGATGCTGGTATCCCACCCGCCGGATTCCCTTTTACCGCATCAGCGTCCAGGTTCCCGGACCGTTTCCCCATGAACTCCCGGTTCGGAGATCCCCCGTCTATCTGGCTTCCGACGGATCGCACCCTCCGCTCCCGCCGGGGACTCGGCCGGGAATCCGGGTGAAAGACCTGCGCACCGGGCGCGAGTGGATTCGAGTGGTCGGCTTCACCCGGTTGAACAATCTGGATGAAGCGATCGTATGGATCTTGGCCCATGAGGCCTTCCACTTCCTGCGACGGACCCGTCAGGTGGCCGGCCGCAACACCGAGATTCACGCCGACCGGTTTGCGGACGAAACGCTTCGGTTTTTTCTGACGGGCGGTTGACCCGGAGGGAGCGCGGATTTTTTTCATCGGCTCCCAACGGGGAAGCGATTCCGCGGCCGCGCCCACCCATAATCCGCTGCCGCAGCGGGAAAGCCTGCACAAAGGCGAGTCAATTAAAGCAGACGATGGAAAGAACAACTATTCCCAAATTTTCTTTGTGCGGCGACGACGGGGATTTTGTTCCAGTCCGGGGTATGGGTCCGGGGAGCGCAAGCCGATTCGGCGACCGCATACCGGTCTAGGCCGGCCATGCTCGGCCGCGCGCCGGGGTTTTGTATGATCCGTGTCTGACCCCTTTCTAATCCGTTGCGGAAATGAAAAGCGGGCCAGAATTGTGCCCGCTCGTCGGGTTATGCTATGATACGCGCAGACGGTCATAGCCGGATAAAAACCGGCGGAGTCATCATCGGAGGGTGGGGATGTCCTATATGGAGGATGTGCTCGCGGTGATTCTCGGCGGCGGCCGCGGGACCCGTTTGTTTCCCCTCACCCGCATGCGTTCCAAACCCGCCGTTCCGTTTGCCGGAAAGTACCGCCTGATCGACATCTCCATCAGCAACTGCATCAACTCCGGGATCTACCGCGTCGCCGTCCTGACCCAATACAATTCCGTCTCCCTGCACCGCCACATCGCCAGAACCTACAATTTCGATTCTTTCCACACCGGCTGGGTACAGGTGCTGGCGGCTGAGCAAACCCCCTTGCACGAGGATTGGTATCAGGGAACGGCGGACGCGGTCCGCAAACAACTCGGGCAGATCCGGTCCACGCGCGCTCCGTTGGTGATGATCCTCTCCGGCGACCACCTGTACCGCATGGACTACACCTCGATGGTCGAATTCCACATGGAGACGGACGCCGACATCAGCGTGGCGGTGCATCCGGTGACTGCCGCCGACGCTTCGCGGTTCGGAATTCTCAAGCGCGACACCAACCTGCGGATCCGCTACTTCGCCGAAAAGCCCAAGGACCCGTCCGTCCTGGCCGAGATGATCAGCCGCAACGATCCCCAACGGCCGTACCTCGGGTCGATGGGCGTATATCTATTCAAAACGCCGGTCCTAATGGAGGTGCTTGGAATGACGGGCGCCAGCGATTTCGGCACCGAGGTCATCCCCCAGGCGATTTATTCCCACAAGGTCTTCGGATTCGATTTTGACGGGTACTGGGAGGATATCGGGACCATCCGGACGTTTTACGAAACCAACCTGGCCCTCACGTCCGCCAACGCCCCTTTCAACTTCTACGACCCCCGGCGCCCAATCTACACCCATCCCCGCTTTCTGCCGGGTTCGATCCTTGAGGACAGCGACCTGCAGGATGTCCTCTTGGCCGACGGCTGCCGGATCCACGGAGCCCGGATCCGCAATTCGGTCGTCGGTTTGCGGAGCCGGATCGCCTCCAGGGCGGAGATCCGCAACAGCGTCATCCTCGGCGCCGATTATTACGACATTCCGGGCGCCGAATTTCCCCGCGGCGTCCAGCTCGGGATCGGAGCCGACAGCCGGATCGAAGGCGCAATTATCGATAAAAACGTGCGGATCGGCTCCGGGGTGGTTATCCAGCCGTTCCCTCCCGGAACGCACCTGGATGGCGAAGGCGGCCAATGGTATGTGCGCGAAGGCGTGGTCGTCATTCCCAAGGACACCATGATCCAGCCGCATACGACGATCGGCCCGGACACCCAGCTTTCCTTCATTCAAACCTAGCCTCATCCGCTCTTGATCCTGACTATTTTCCGCCTTGGGCCGCTGGCTCACAACCGTCTCCGCTTATCGGATTCTCACAGGTCTCTCCCCGCACGGGCCACACTGGGGCACAGCTCTTTGCCAAGCACGAGAGGTCTGCCCCGCCCTTTTCTTGATTCCTGTTGATTCGAATCCTTTTCCTGAGCCGGCATGAGGATAAGATGCGGGAAAAAACGAAGCGCGCTTTTCGGAGTTTTTTCCACCCATGCGACGGGCGGAAGCGATTTGATTTCCTTATCCCCCATAGCAGGATTGGTCTCCATGCGGCACTGTCCACTCTCAAGGCGGCGCCTCGATCATCTTGCAGAGATTATGATTCGTACCACAATGGTGACCGAAGCGCCGCTTTATGAATAACCTGCGTGAGATATCGACCGGCAACCAGAAAAAGCCGGCTTCAAGCGATTGGGATCATCATGACTCCCCTGCCACAAGGCAGCTTTCTTTTCCTCCCCCTCGCCCTTTACTGCTTCTGCCGGCTTACCCGCGCTTCCCCCGCTTCCCCCGCTTCGCGATGACGGGCGCGGGGGCGTGCGCCGGGAGAGGGAGGACGAAAAAAAACGCCTTGCTTTCAGTAGAAGGATGGAGAGGTTACGTATCGCATTCGGTCGACGACGAGGGAATTTTCCTTCCGGGGAATCAATAATGAAAAACACAGCCGTGATCACCGATCACGGCTGTAAACAGGTTCCGGCCGCTCAGGGGATGTGTTATTCGTACCGCAGCGCTTCGACGGGCTCCAATCCCGCGGCGCGGGAGGCCGGATAAATCCCGAAAAACAATCCCACCGCGGCAGAAAAGAGCGTCGCCAACAAGACCGAATCCAATCCGACGACCGGGGTGAATTCGTTGCCGGTCGCCGCGGCGATCTGCCCCACTGCAAAAGCCAGCGCCGTGCCCAGCCCGATTCCGATCAGGCCGCCGCAGACGCTCAGCATGGCCGATTCCGTCAGGAACTGAATCATAATGTCCTTCCGCCGCGCGCCCAGCGCCTTGCGCAGGCCGATCTCGCGGGTCCGTTCCGTCACCGAAACCAGCATGATGTTCATGATCCCGATGCCGCCCACCAAGAGCGAGATCGCGGCGATCCCCCCCAGGAAGATGGTCAGCACGCCCATGATCTGCGACGTCAGGGAAAGGAAATCCTGCTGGGTCATGAGGGTGAAATCGTCCTTGCCCACCTCGGTGTGATGCCGCACGCGGAGAATTTGGCGGATCTCTTCGGAGGCGTCGGCGACGGCTTCGGCGCTCACCGCCGAAGCGACGATCATGTCCACCCGGTTGGGCGCTTCGCCGCTGCGCTGGGCCAACCGGCTGACGGCAGTGGTATACGGTACGTACACAATGTCGTCCGCATCCGAGAATCCGCTGCCGCCCTTGGAGGCCTGGATGCCGATGACTCGGAAAGGTTGGCCTTGGATGCGCACGGATTCCCCGACCAAGCCTTCCGTCCGGCCGAACAGGTTCTCGGCGGTGGTCATCCCCAAGATCGCCACCGAAGCCCGTCCGTTCATGTGCACCTCGGTGAGAAATTCCCCTTCCGCCATGTCGAGGTTGCGGATTTCATCGTAGGCGGAGGTTACGGCGGTGACGGCCATGGTCACCGTCTCCCCGGCCGCCGAGACTTTGATCCTTCCCAGCTGGTACACAACCGAGGTCAAAAGGATCGAGGGCGCGTTCAGCGGGTCGCCGATCGCCTGCGCATCTTCGAGCGTCAGCGGCCTGCGGACGGTGACGTCCTCGTCGGCCACGCCGATTACGAAGATCAGGTTGGTGCCGATGGAATTGATCGAGCCGGAGATGGTGGCCGAAGCGCCCTGTCCGACCGAGAGCATGGCGATGACCGCGCCGACGCCGATGACGATCCCGAGCATGGTCAGTCCGGAACGCAGCTTGTTGGAGGTCAGGCTTTCCAGGGCTTCACGCAGGTTTTGCGTCAGAAACATAGTCCTCCTCGATGCTGCCGTCCTTCAGGCGGATGGTCCGGCGGGCGCGTGCGGCGACTCCCGTATCGTGCGTGACGATCACCAGCGTCGCGCCGCTTTCGCGGTTCAGCTGCAACAGAAGGTCGAGGATCTCGGCTCCCGACCGGCTGTCCAGGTTGCCGGTCGGCTCGTCGGCCAGGATGATCGCCGGACGATTGACCAGCGCCCGGGCGATCGCCACCCGCTGCTGCTGGCCCCCTGAAAGCTCCATCGGCTTGTGCTCCATGCGGTCCCCCAGCCCGACCAGCTGCAACATCTCCTGCGCGCGCTCCCGGCGGGCTTGGTCCACCCCCGCATAGCGCAGCGGCAATTCCACATTGGCCGTGGCCGTCGAGCGTCCCAGCAAATTGAAGCTTTGGAAGATGAAGCCCACCTTGCGGTTGCGGATCTCCGCCAGCGAGTCATCCTGCAGTTGAGAGACCGTCCTGCCGTCCAGCTGGTAGCTCCCCGAGGTCGGCCGGTCCAGGCAGCCGATGATGTTCATCAGCGTGCTTTTCCCGGAGCCCGAGGGCCCCATGATCGCCACCACGTCGCCGCGGCGCACGCGAAGGGACAAGCCGTCCAAAGCGTTTACGTCGACTTCGCCCATCCGGTACACCTTGCAGATGTCTTCCAGTTCGATCACCCAGTCGTCCATGGCCGAAACCTCACCCGCCGAAGAACCCGCCGCCCCCGCCGCCGCCGCTCATCGGACCGGACCCATTAAAAAATGTCGTTGGGGGATTCAACACGATCAGGTCCCCCTCCTGCAGGTCGCCCGAGACCACCTGACTCATAACGTCGTTGCTGGCGCCGAGCTCGATCTCCACGGTCTTCAACCCGCCGTCCACATAGAGGTATACCACCCGCGATCCGCCGACTGTCCGGACGGCTCGGTTGGGGACCAGCAGGACGTCCTCCAAATGCTCGACTTCAATATCCACCGCCGCCGTCATGCCGGGAAGCACCCGCGGATCCGGTTCGTCGATGACGACCGTCACCGGGTAGGCCACGGAACCGGCCGATGTGGACGCATGAAGTTTGATCTCGCTCACCCGCCCGGAAAAGAGCGTGCCGGGAATCGCGTCCAGCGAAAGCTCGGCGGCCTGGCCGACGGCTAGGCGGTTGTAATCCACCTCCGCCACGGGAACGTCTACGTGCAATTCGGAAAGGTCGGCAATCACCAAACCGATCGTTCCGGGGGAAACGGAATCCCCCGGCAGCAATTCAACGGCCATGATCGTTCCCGCAAAGGGGGCGGTGATCCTTACCTGATCGAGGATCGACTGAGCCGCGGCCACCCGCGCCTCCGCGGCGGCCAGGTCCTCTGCGGGAACCCCGTCCTTCAGGCGGTTATACTCCGCCAGGGCGTCGTTGTACCGGGCTTGGGCCAAAGCCAATTCCGCCTTGGCGATGTCCAGTTCCATCTGGGCTTCCTTGGAATTCGCGGCGGTGCTGCCGACACCCAATTCGGCATAGCGGCGCGCCTTTTCCAGTTCGCGCAGCGCGTCGAGGTACTCCTGATACAGTCTGGCCAATTCCCGTTGGGCCGCCGGACTCCCGTCGTTGCTGAACCGGTACACCATCCAGGCCCAGTGCGCGTCTTCGACCCGCTTTTCGCATTCCCTCACCCAGCCGTCGTTGTACCTCGCCACGGCGTTGTCGTAGGCGGTTTGCGCGTCGTCTAGCGCCCGCGCGGCGTTGGCCAAGGTCAATTCCGCCTGCGCCAATGCGGTTTGCGAGGTTTGCAGGTCCTCAAGGGCTTTCCGGGCGTTGACCAATTCGATCTGGGCATTGAGCACCGTCTGTGGATAGTAGGCAGGATCCAATTCCATCAACACCTGTCCGGCCTCAACCCGGTCGCCCATCCGGACGTTCACCGAGCCCACCTGCCCATTGATGGAGAAGGACAACGCGGCTTGCTGCCTGGCCTGGATCGTGCCGGTGGCTCCGATCGAGGCCGTCAGCGTCCCCCGCTCCACCACGGCCGTTTGCAGGGACTGCGCCTGCTGACGGGACTGGACAGTTTGGTAAATCCAAAACCCGATCCCGGCCACCGCCGCCACAACGACGACGGCAAGAATGGACCGCCAATGTCTCTTCATGTTCCCTCCGTTCGGATCGTTCCCCGCCGAAAAAACCTCTCGCATCCCCACGCGGCGGGCGCAATCCGGTTTTGCCCTGGTCTTCCCCCGCTTTCCGCGCCCGAAAGGCGACCGATGGTCTGCTTTTCTCCGGCGGACGGTAAAGGGGATGGTATTGAAGTGGCGACGATAAAGGCTGAATATCCGCTGCCGACCTCGAAGTGAATTCTACCCGGAGAATATGGAAATTATATGTATAAACGATTAGAATCCGGATAAAATTACGCTTAATTACAGGTCGATTTCGAGTGGGTTTCGGGTCGGCTCATGCTCAGCGGAGAGAGTGAATGTCGGATTCACAAAATCCATCTTCCATCGATCGAAAAGCGCGGATAAAAATCCCGTACCAAGCCCCTCCGGTGCGTCCGGTTTCGGAAAGGAAAAAGGATTCCCGGGAAGTCTCCCTTCCGTTGACGCCGGAGCGGGCCATGCGCGAGGCGAGCCGCTGCCTGCAATGCCCCGTGGCTCCCTGCGTGAAAGCCTGTCCGGCGGGAAACGACATCCCCGGCGCGTTGCGGAAAATCGAACAAGGGGATTTTCTCGGCGCAGCGCGGATCTACCGCCGGACGTCGACCATGGCCCAGATCTGCGGCCGGGTGTGTCCGCACGCCCAGTTGTGCGAGTGCGCCTGCGTGCGGAACAAAAACCACGAGCCGGTGCTGTGCGGGGCGCTTGAAGCTTTCGCGGCCGATTTCGAACGCGCGCAAAATCCATTCTGCCTGCAACCCGGGCCGCCCTCCGGCAAGCGCGCGGCGGTTGTCGGTTCCGGCCCGGCCGGCCTGGCCTGCGCGGAGCAACTCATCCTGCGCGGCCATCAAGTGACGGTCTTTGATTCCGCCCTCGCCGCGGGCGGTTTGCTCACTTACGGCATCCCCGGCTTTAAACTCGATCCCTCCATTGTCCAGGCCTTGATCCAGGATCTGCAGCACGCGGGCGTGGAGTTCCGGCTCGGCACCAGGATCGGCCGCCGCTATCCTTTGGACGCCCTTTTCTCCGAAGGATTCCAGGCGGTGTTTCTCGGCATCGGAGCTTCGGTTCCGACGTGCATGCAGGTTGCAGGCGCCGATCTGCCCGGGGTTTTCCCTCCGGACGAGTTCCTGTCCCGTGCGAATGTGGATCCGTCCTTGCTGCCGGAGGAATGGCGGGAGCCGCTCGGCGTCGGCAAACGGGTGGTCGTCGTCGGGGGCGGCGATACAGCATCGGATTGCCTGCGGACCTCCCTGCGCAGGGGGGCCGAACGGGTGACGTGCCTTTACCGGCGCACGGAACCGGAGATGCCGGGCGTCGCCAAGGACCGCGCTTTGGCACGCGAAGAAGGCGCGGAATTTTTGTTTCTCACGCAACCGATCCGGTTTCTGCCGGGCCCCGACGGCCGGGTCGGATCGATCGAGTGCCTCAAGTGCGAACTGGGAGAACCCGACATCGAAGGCCGCCGGCGGCCGATCCCCCTCGACGGAACGAACTTCATCGTGGAGGCGGACACCGTTGTCTGCGCGCTGGGGTACGGCCCCAATCCGGAGGTCGGCCGGTCGACCGAAGGGTTGGTAATGGATAGGAACAACCTCCTGCAGACGGATCCGCAGACCTGCGCCACCACCCGCGCCGGCGTCTTCGCGGGCGGCGACGTTGTTTCCGGCCAAGACCTGGTCGTCAACGCCATGGCCTCCGGACGCCGGGCCGCCAAATCCATCGACCGCTTCCTTCAAGATTCCGGCGTATGATCAGCCGCCCAAAGCCTGTCGCCGCGCCGGTTCGTGGCATAATACTTGCAGCAAAAAACTTGCGGCCTCTGCGCCGGTAACCATGATGCCCGCCCTCCTTCCGGAAATCTTCATCGCACAATTTGCCGACGGATCGCAGTCCGAGGATCCTCCGTCCGGTTATCTCGTCCAACCGGCTCCGCGGCGCGCCGCCCGCAGCCGCGGCGGCGAGATCCTCTTCACGGCGTTGTCGCTGCAAGCGCGCACCCGGCTGCCGGCCGCGGAAACCGACAAACTGTCGCACCTCATGGCGCAAGTGTATTTTGAGACTCCCGGTTCGGTTACGGCGGCGCTGCGTGCGGCCTTCACGGCCGCCAATGCCGAGGTGCTTCCCTTCAGCCAAACTCCGGTTTTGGCGGGATCCCCCGCCGGAAGCTTGGTGCAGTTGCACGCCGTTTGCTCAGTGCTTCGCGATACGGACCTCTACCTTGGGTATGCCGGGAGTGTGTTGGCTTTGATCCTGCGCGACGGCGAAGTCGAATGCCGCCCGCAGGCCGGCGACCCTCCCGCCCGCGCGCTGGGAACGACTCTCAACCTTGACCTGCATTACGGCCACACGATCCTCTCTCCGGCGGCCACTTTGATCCTCGCCGCCTCTCCGCCGGCCGCATGGTCGGCTTCGGTTCCCTCAGGGTTGGCGAATCTCTCCCTGCAGGCCATGGGCCAGCGTTTGGCGCAACAGAGCGCATCGCAGCCCGGCACCTTCGGAACCCTGCTGGTCCGGTTCGCCGCCGAATCCAAACCGGCAAAAGCTCCTCCGCTGATCCGCAAGCTCACGCTGTTTCCTTCCAAAAAAAGCGCGCCGGTCAGTCCGGTGCGCTCTCCCCAGCCTTCCGCCGTGCCTGCCGCTGCGAAACCCTTGGGGCCGCATTCCGAGGAACCGCCGCCGCGCGCCAGGGCCCGGCCGGAAAGACAGCTCTCCGGCCCCGCCCATCCCGCGCCCGAAACCCCGTCGGCGGCCGAGCCTGAAACCGCGGCCGGCCGGGATTCCTCCATCCTGCGCCCGGCATCCCTCTCCAGCCGGCCGGTTGTTGAAAAAGAGGAAAGCCCCGCAATCCGGGTTCCCCCGCGCACGGACCGATTTCACAAACCGACAACGTCATCGGATCGCAGTCGGGAAGAGCCGCAAGCAAGCCGGCTGTCGGCCCGGGAGGCCGCCGCCGCATTCGGCCACTCGATCAACGTCACATTGAATTCAGCCCGGGAAGGCCTGCGGTCCTTCCTGGCGGGGATCCTCCCGCGCGGCGTAATGCAGGAAAACGACCGCTTCGTTCTCCCCCCGGCGGTGATGCTGGGAACGGCGATCGCCATTCCCCTGCTGGTGGTGGCGGTGGTGGCGGTGATGTATTTCCGCAAGGGATACGAGATGGAATTCGCCCGCCTGATGGAGCAGGCGCGGACGGAGGCCTCCGTCGCCGGCGCCCAAACCGACCCCCTGCAAGCCCGCCAAGCCTGGCAGCAGGTGTTCGACACGCTGCAGACGGCGTCCCAATACGGATCCTCGGAGGAACTCACCACCCTGGAAAACCACGCCGCGAGGTTGCTTGATGATTTCGACGGGATCACCCCGCTCGAATTTAAACCCGTGGTCGCCGGCGGATTGGATGCGGACACCCAGATCACCGTGATCCTGGCCGGCGACAGGGAACTGTACGCGTTGGACGCGATCCACGACCGGATTCTGCGCCTGCTGCTCGGCCAAGGCGGATATCAAGTGGACGATGCATTTCTCTGCCAATCCGGCGACTATCCGGACATCACCGTCGAATCCCTGGTGGACATGGTGTGGGTCCCCGACCTTTCGGTCGGCGCGCAAACCCCCACCTCCACCCGCGGCGGAGCCGTGGTGGCGCTGGACCGGAAGGGCACCCTGCTGTATTGCCCGCCGGGCGGGAAAGCCATGGCCGGCGCTCCGGTCACTCCCGGCGGAGGCTGGTCCACGCCGTCCGCGGTGGATTATTACAACGGAAGGCTGTACATTCTGGATCCGGAAAGCAACGCCTTCTGGCGATACGGCATGAGCGGCAACACCGGCTTCGACCAAGCGCCGACGGCCTACTTCTCCGGGAAGCATCCGTCGATGACCGATGCCATCGATTTCGTCGTGGCCTCCGGAGAAGTGTTCTTCCTGCACGCCGGCGGACACGTCACCCGGTGCCAATACGATCCGCTTTTTCAACCGGAGGACGGCGGCTCCGTCGGAGGGACACTGTGCGAAGACATCCCCTACAACGACACGCGGCCGGGACGCACGGCCGGACCGCGAGTCGCCGACGCCCTGCTGACCCGGATTTATTACAATGAACCGCCGGAGCCGACGCTGTTCTTTCTCGATCCGCTCGGACGGGGCGCATTTCGCTTCAGCCTGGCTTTGAACTTCATTTCCCGCTACCGGGTGACAACCGCCCCGGACGACCACGAAGCCACTGCGCTGGCCATCGGCTCCGACAAGGTCCTGTATATCGCCATCGGCAATCAGATCTATTACGCGCAGACCCGCACTCCGTGAATCCGATCCGGCAACGATGGCCGGATCCTCTTGCCTGAGGATCGCCGACCCCATCCTTCCGAAAAAAAAAACGGTGGGCGAGGCTCTCTGCAGGGAGTACACCCAGACATTCGGTTTGCGCATTGGGATCGGCAGACAAGAAGGATAACGGCCTTGCCCGCACGCGTTGTGCGGTGATCCATTTCATCAATCCGCAGAATCCCCCGCAGCGTGCGCAGAAATTGCCGCCGTGGATTTCCGGACGCCGCCCTCGCCAACCGGGTTTCGTCCTTTGCGTCGGCCCCGGGTCGGCCTGTGCTGGCTGTGCGGGCGCCTTCCGTCTTTGCCCGGATGTAATCACGGCTCTCGATGGGTGACGAAAAAGCGCGGGATGCCAATGCCCGTGGCCGGTAATAGCGCCCCGCGGGGGCGTCGATCCGGACCGGCAAGGGCGCCTTTTTCATCGACCCGTCCGGCAAGAAAAATCCGCCTTGTGGGCATCCCGCGGGATGTTCCGGAAGCTGAAAGCGGGGTAAAATTCGCGCCGGAGGGAACCCCCGGAAGATGAGTCGCTGGACCGGCAAGTACGTGATCGGCCTCACCGGCAATATCGCCACCGGCAAAAGCGTTGTGCGCAAGATGCTCGAACACCTGGGGGCGTTCGGGATCGACGCGGACGAGGTGGCGCACCGGGCCATGTCGCGCGGCGGCCCGGCCTACGAGGCCGTCATTCGGCTTTTCGGGGAATGGATCCTCGATTCCGGGGGCGAGATCAACCGCAAGGCGCTGGGCCGGCTGGCGTTCGCCGACGCCAAACTCCTCGACGAACTCGAGGACATCATGCACCCCCTGGTCCTCCAAGCCGTCGATCTGCTCATCACCCGCTCGCATTCGCCGGTGATCGTCCTCGAGGCGATTAAACTCTTCGAATCCGGTCTGGCCGAATCGTGCGATACGGTTTGGGTGGTGGACGCTTCGCCGGACATCCAGATCGACCGTTTGATACGCAAGCGCGGCCTGAGCGAATCCATCGCCCGCCAGCGGATCGCCGTGCAGCCCCCCCAGAAGGAAAAGCTGGCGCGGGCCAAAGTCGTCATTAAGAATTCCAACTCGTTCGAAGATACCTGGAACCAGGTCCAAGCCGCCTGGGCGGCCGGCGCCCAACCCGCCGAAGCCCTGCCGCCGGCGCCGGTCGTGCGCGGCGAGCTTGCCATCCGGCGCGGACGGCCCTCCGATGCCGATCTGATCGCCGATTTCCTCAATAAAATCCGGAAACCCGAGCAGCCCCTCACCCGGGCCGACATCATGGCCGCCTTCGGCCAAAAGGCCTATTTCCTGCTGGAGCAGGACGAGCAGATGGTTGGAGCCATCGGCTGGCAGGTGGATAACCTGGTGACCCGTGCGGATGAAATCGTTCTGGCCAAAGACGCACCGGTTGATCAGGCGTTGCAGATGCTCATCACCGCAATGGAAACGGCGTCCGCCGAACTGCAGAGCGAAGCCGCGGTGATTTATTCCGATCCGGCGCTGGCGAAAGCCGGCGCCTGGAAGAGCGCCGGGTACGCCCCCGCCAAGGCCGGCGAATTGGGCGTCAAGGCTTGGGAAGAAGCCGCGCAGGAATCGGAGGTTCCCGGCGCCGCCCTGCTCTTTAAGCGCCTGCGTGAAGACCGCATCCTAAGGCCGATATAATTCCGACGACCGATCCGGGAAGGAGAAAATCCGCCGATCGACGCCCTTGGGAAGCTGGGCGTGTTGGGTGAAGCAACGCGTTTGACTTCTCTATTCGTTTTTTCGCCGCTCCCGCCGCTCTCGGCGGAATGCACGCCGAGGGCGGGCGTCGGCATGACGATCGCCGGCTGAGGAATAACCAAAAATCATCGAATCCCGTCTTCGAGCACCCCCGCTCCCCCCGTTTCGCGAGGGCCGGCGCGAAGCCTGGCGCCGGGAGGTAAAACAAAATCAAGAACACCGGTAACCCTTTTTAGATTTCTACATGGAAACGGACAGCCTGGGTGGGTGCACGCCAATCAAGATTTTTTTGCTCACCCAGCCTTCCCATCCGCTCCTCGAACCGGCAGGGAATTGGGCCGATGTCCATGACCGTTCCCAGGCGGCGCCGTCAATCGATTCTTCCCATCGCGTTGGCCCGCAAGAGGTAGGCGGTCCATCCAAGAACGAACAAAACCAACTCCGGGAATTTACGCATCGGAATCCGGGCCCCAAGTTGAGATAAACCCCAGGGCGCACCTCGCGTCATCTTGTGGGAAGGAAATCGCGGGCTTGCGCGGAGAATTCAGCCATGAAGTGGATTGTCAAGAATTAAAAGTTGTCCGCCTTACCCCTTGCGATCGAAGCATCGGGACTCAGCATCCGGCGCGCTTTCGATGGAGAGGTATGAAAACGCCTGACCGCCGAACCGCGTCAGAATCACCGCTCCCAGGACGAACGACATCATCAGGAATATCAGGATCAAACCGGCGACGGGTATGATTCCCAGCAGTCCCGCAATCAGAGTCAGGATTCCCGTTCCGATTCCGGCCATGAGCGCCGGATGGGCTCGGGCTTGGAAAACGCCGAAGACGCGGCGTCCGAATTCCAATCCCGCCGCCGACCAACCCAAAAGCACCGCCCCCAACATCACCACACTGCCCAGCACGCTGATCGGGGACAGGCACACCGAAAGGGCCAAAAGCAGGAACAGGGCGCCCGCGGCCATCATCGCCAGCAATCCGATCAGGAAGGACAGGGCGGGGCGGTGAACGATCGTGCGGCCCACGAGTTTGGCGGGTTCGGGCAGGAGCAGTACGATCAGAATGGCGACCGCCGAAAGAAGGAAGGTCCGGAACACCATGACGGTCGCCGCGTACAACCCGCCCCCCGCCCCGCCGTCCGGTTCGGCGATTGTCAGGGTGAACGGCAAAGCAAATTCTCCAACCGCGTTCACCGTTCCGGAAACGGCCGCGCCTTCGTCCACGATCGGCGCGGGGCCGATGCAAACCACGTTCCCTTCCAGAACCGCGTTTTCCGCGATCCGAACGGCCGCTCCCGCCGAGGCGATATCCCCTTGGACCGTCCCCGCCAAATCCAGGGATCCGTCCAGCAGAATGAGGTTGCCTTCAAAACGCGACCCTTCCTCGAGCACAAGGACGCTGTCCACGGCCAGGAGGTTGCCGGCATGGATCTCCCCCTCGGCCAGGGTGAAGGTTTCCCGAAACAGGATCCCGTCGTCTGCCGGGCCGGAATCGGCCCCCTGCGCGATGAGCGCCGCGCCGATCCAGAGGATTCGAAGCCAACCCCGAATCGAATTCATCGTTTGGTGCCGCGCCCGTTCATGCGCACGAACGCCAGCAGACCCAAAACGCCGATGAAACTCAGGATGAAGACCGCCAAAAGGTAGTAGGCGGGCGGGATGGACCGCGACAGGATGTTGAGAAAACCTCCGACGGCGCTCGACATATTCAGCCATCGGTCGAGCGCGCCTGCGGCGGCAGTCAGGTCGCGGGTAACCACTCCGGCCAGCGACAACCCTGGGCCGGAGGTTTGGACCGCCAAGGCCGCCGCCGAGATCAACGCGCCCACGGCATCTGCCCCCAACAACACCCACGCCGGCCGCGGGCTGGGAACCTTGCGGCGCGCCTCCGCCAAGGCCTTCCACCGCCCGCTGAAACCCGCCCGCGGGGCCTTCTGGCCGGCGTCCTGAATCATCCGCCGGACGCCCCGCCAACCCTCGGCGATTTCCCGGCATTCCGCGCACTGTTTCAGGTGGGTCTCAAGCTTGCGCGCGGAATCCGCAGGGAGGCTCTCCTCCTCGAATATCCATTCCCGGTATTGAAAATGTTTATTCATGGCCTCCTCCTTGGAATGCGGAAGAGCGCGGCCGTGAACGCCAACGGTCGGCCAGGATGCGCCGCGCCCGGTGCAGCCTGCTTTTCACCGCGCCCACCGAAACGCGAAGCGAGTGCGCAATTTCTTCATACGACATGTCGTGCCAATAACGCATCACGATCATCGCCCGCTCCTCGCGGCCGAGATGCTCCAAGAGCCTTTGCACGGCTTCTTGTTCCTGTTTGCTGTGGGTCTGGGCTTCAGGATCGGGGCTCCGATCCGGGGCGTCGTCCTCGGGGAGCAGGGATTCGAGGGAGAGAAGGATCGGTCGCTTACGCCGGAGGCGGTCGATGCAGTAATGGGCCGCAATCGACAGCATCCACGTGCCAAAAGGCCTTTTAAAATCATATTTTGAAAGACCCTTAAAAGCCCGCCAGAAGGACTCCTGCGCAGCGTCCTCGGCATCCTCGGGATTGCCCAGCATCCGGTAGCACAGGTTGAACACCGGCTTCTGGAATGCTTCCACAACCCGGCCAAAGGCATCCGTATCCCCCTTTCGCGCCGCAAGCAGCCAATCCGTTTGTATCTCGACCACGGCAGGATTTTACCTCGAAGGCCGCTTCGGCTCTTTCGGCTTCCGTTTGATCGGTGTGGGCAAAGCGGAAACCGCCGATCCTTGCGTGGACCTACTGGGATATACGGCGGTTTTTTCGGAGGGTTTCATAAGGCTTCCATAAAGAAAAGGCGCAGGGGTTCGCCTGCGCCTGAAGTTCTCCGGATTGCGGCTTATGACGCGCTTTCCGAATTGGATTCGGTCAGGTCCTTCATGGCGGTGTCCCAATCCAGGTCGGCATATTGGGCGGAGGCCACCCGCCTCACGCTCAGGCCGATCCGGCGGGATTCCACATCGATTTTTACGACCCGCAAGGTCAAATTCTGGCCTACTTGAACCACGTCCTTGGGATGGTCCACGCGGTTCTCGGAGAGTTCGGTAATATGGATCAGCCCTTCGATGTCTTCAAATCCCTCGATCCGCGCGAAGGCCCCGAACTTGGTCAGTTTGGTGACCGTGCCGCTCACCAGCTGGCCTTCGTGCAGTTTTTCGGAGGCGACGGTGAACGGATCCTCTTCCATCGACTTCATGGAAAGGCTGATCCGCTTGCGTTCCCGGTCCATGCTGATGACCTTGACCTTGACCGACTGCCCGACCTTCAGGACTTCGGAAGGATGGTTGATCCGCTTCCAGGTGATTTCGGACAGGTGCACCAGCCCGTCCGCTCCGCCGAGATCGACGAAGGCGCCGAAATTCGCCAGGCTGATCACGTGTCCGGTGCGGACTTCGCCCTCCTGCAATTCCTGCAACAGGCGTTCCTTCTGGCTTTCGCGGGATTCCTTGGCGGCCGCCCGCTCGGAAAGGATCAGCCGGTTGCGGCTGCGGTCGACTTCGATGACCTTGACGCAGATGGGTTCGCCGACCATGCGGCTCCATTTTTGATCGACGGTTTCCCCCTCGCTGCGGTGGCGGCGGGACAGGGAAAACTGCGACGCCGGAACGAATCCGCGCAGGTTTCCAACCTTGACGATCAGTCCGCCCTTGTTAAAGCCGTCGACCCGCCCCTGAAATACTTCCTGACCGACCCGCAGGTCCTCGGCTTGCTGCCAATCCGTTTCCTCCTGGGCGCGAGCCAGCGACAGCACGACGTTTCCGTTGTGATCCTCCGGGACGACGACGTATACGCTGATTTCCTCGCCTTCCTTCAATTTTTCCCGGGCGTCTGCGGAGAGCCGCTCCAATTCCCTGGCCGGGATGATGCCTTCGGATTTGGTGCCTATGGAGACAAGGATTTCCGCCGGGGTAACCCGGGCGATCGTTCCCTTGCGCACCTCGCCCTTCTTGGGAACATTGGCGCCCTGGCTGTCCTGGAGAAGCTCGTTCATGGGGGTTTCGGCGTTTTGAGCCTCGGGATTATCCCCCTGGCTGGGTTGCGGACTACGGGTTTGCATGAAGGTATCTTTCTCCGGAAGCGTAATGGAGGGCATTATAAAGGGAATTCCAAGGTTTTGGCAACCTTAACCGGAGACGGCCGGAAATCCGGACTTCGAGCGGTATAATTTCCCGCGAGGATAGGCATGCCCAACATTTTTCCCTTCCCTGCGATCGCCGGGCAGGAGCGCATGAAACGCGCGCTGCTGCTTAACGCCGTCAATCCCCGGATCGGCGGGGTCCTGATCCGCGGCGAACGCGGAACCGCGAAATCCACCGCGGCGCGGTCGCTGGCCGCCCTGCTTCCGGAAGTCCGATCGGTCGTCGGCTGCCGCTTCGGCTGCGATCCTGACCGTCCGACATCCTGGTGCACCGAATGCCGGATGCGGGTTTCCGACGGGGAAGCCCTGCCGGTGGAAAAACGCCGCACCGCCTTCGTGGACCTCCCCGTATCGGCAACCGAGGACCGCGTGGTGGGGACGATGGACATCGAACGGGCGATCCAGAAAGGCGAGCGCTGGTTCGAACCGGGCGTGCTGGCGGCCGCCAACCGCGGCTTGCTCTACATCGACGAGGTCAACCTGCTCGACGACCACGTTGTCGACATCCTGCTCGATTCCGCCGCCAGCGGCATGAACATCGTCGAACGGGAAGGGATCTCCTTCGCCCATCCGGCGCGGTTCATCCTCGTCGGCACGATGAATCCGGAGGAGGGCGACCTCCGGCCCCAGCTGCTGGACCGGTTCGCCCTGTGCGTCGACGTCCGCGGCATCGACGAACTGCGAGACCGGGTGGCGATTATGGAGCGCAACCTGGCGTTCGAAGCCGATCCGGAAAAATTCCGCGCCGAGTGGCACGGGCAGGAAACCGCCCTTTCGGAGGAAATCGAGAAGGCGCGGGAATTGGTGGACGATGTCCGCTATTCCTCGCACGACCTACTCACCATCGCCGGTTTGACCACCTCGCTCAAGGTCGACGGTCACCGCGCGGACCTGGTCATCCTGAAGGCGGCGCGGGCCCAAGCCGCGCTGGAAGGCCGGTCCTCCCTCACCCACCACGACATCGCCCTGGCGGCCGAGCTGGCTCTCCCGCACCGGTTGAAACGCGGCCCCCTGCAGCAGGTGGACGACGACCTGTTCAACCTAGACCGGCAGATCGAGCAGATCCACTCCGCCATCCACAACCAGGACGAGACCGCCGCCCCGCCGGAGCAGGAAGTCCCCAACGACTCGGAAAAAAAAAAGATAGCCTGACCCGCCCGGAGGGGCGGGACTCGTCGGCGGAGAATCCGCCCGCCGCCCGTTCGCCGGAGCTATCCAACTCCCAGGACGCCCCCTGGTGGGAAGGCGGACAGAAGCCCAAAGTCGGCGCGGCGTTCGCCGCCCGGCGGTTGGACACCCCGCTCGACAAGCTCACCCGCCCGCTGAAAGGCCGACGCTCACGGACCCGCACCAAAGAACGACGCGGCCGCTACGTGCAATCCCGCGCCACGCCCGGGAAGGCCGACGATCTGGCGTTCGACGCCACCCTGCGGGCCGCCGCGCCGTTCCAGATCCAGCGCCGGCGGGAGCAGGAGCGCATGGCTTTAATCCTCCGACGGGAGGATTTCCACAGCAAGGTCCGGGTGCGCCGGGCCGGCAACTTGATCTTGTTCGTCGTCGACGCCTCCTGGTCGATGGCGGTGGCGGAACGAATGACGGCGACCAAGGGCGCCATCCTCTCCCTCTTGACCGACGCCTATCAACGGCGGGACCGGGTCGGGCTGGTCGTGTTCCAGAAGGACCGCTCACTGCTGGTTCTGCCGCCCACAAATTCAACAAGCCTGGCCCGCAAAGCCCTGGCCGACATCCCGGTCGGCGGGAAAACGCCCTTATCGGCGGGTCTGGCGATGGCGTTGAGGACCCTGCGCAACGAGAAGATCACCCATCCGGACATCATGCCGCTGATGATTTTGTTGACCGACGGAGCGGGCAATGTCGCCGTCGGCAGCCAGCCGCCGCTGGTCGAAGCCTACCGGATTGCGGAAGAGATCGGTCGCCAAAAGATCCGCAGCGTGGTGGTGAACATGGAGCATGCCGCTTTCGATCAGGGATTGGCCGCGGACCTCGCCCGGCATCTGGGGGCCAAGTGCTATACCCTGCACGATCTGCGGGCCGAATCGCTGTATCAGACGGTTCGCGGCGAGCTTGAACCGGCGTAGGCGAACCGGCTGCCTCGCCCCCTTGGGTTCTCCCCGGTGGGAAGGTGTCCTTCTTGGATTCCCTCCCGTCGGGGAAGGATGAAGGAGGGGGATTTGCGCCCCCGCCGAAAACCCGTTATGCTTTCCCGGGGTTTCCCCCAAGGCAATCCCTCTGTTTGGGATTCCGTTTCTTTAAGTTTGGGAAAGGAGCGGCGATGGAATATATAAAGACGAAGTGGCTCTCGCATCCGCTGGCCAAACCCGCGCTGTGGACGGCGCTTCCATTGTTGGCTGGAATTTTGCTGTCCTTGCTCATCCCGCGGCCGGTCATCGGAACGGTGTATCTCCGGGATGCGATCCACTCCTACTCGGCCGGCGACGTGACCGCCCAACTGCGGTATGCCTACGATCACCCGGAGATCCAGGCGGTGGTGCTGGTGCTGGACTGCCCTGGCGGCACCGTCGCCGACACCGAATCGGTCTACCTCGAATTGATCCGCCTGCGCGGAAAAAAGCCGGTCGTTGCGTCCGTTGAATCGATGGCCGCCAGCGGCGCGTATTATTTGGCGGTCGGCACCGATTTCATCGTCGCCAGGCCTTCCTCGCAGGTCGGAAACATCGGCGTCCGCACCGTCCTGCCGTCAGCCCCTTCGGTGTACGAGGATGAAGTGTCCACCGGACCGTACAAATTTTTCGGCGGTTCGCGGGACGAGACCCTGCGCCTGCTGGATCCGCTCAAGCGGAGTTTCTATCAAGCCGTGCGCGCCGGCCGGGGCGAAACCTTGAACGCCACGCCGGAGGAGATCCTCAGCGGGAAACTGTTCATCGGCAGCGAAGCGGTGCGCCTCGGGCTGGTCGACGCACTGGGCGGGTATTCGGATTCGCTGGAAAAAGCCGCCGCCCTCGCACACGTGTGGAATTTCGAAACCCGGGACCTTTCCACCCTGGCGTTCGAAGGCCGCTCCTCCGCTTACGAATATCAATTCTTCCTCGAAGCGGCGGATGGAACCCTGACCCCTTACCCGCGTTCGGCCGGAGTTTACTACCTCTACATTCCTGAACTCGACCGGAGGCTGCCATGACCCGCTACCGGATTCCCATCGCCGTCGGATTGCTCATGCTGCCCGTGCTGGCGCGGCTGGTTTGGTTTCATCAGGGATTCTTCTGGCGGTCGAAATCCCCGGCCACGCCGGACTACATGGAATACGCGATCCCCTTGCCGCCGCTTTCCACCGCCGCGGCCCCGGAAACCGACGCCGCCTTCCCCGGTCGAATCATCCTGCTGGACCAGGCGCATGCCAACTTGTTCTCGCCCTCCGAATTGGAATCCCTGACCGGAATCCTTCACGCCCAGGGGGCGCGGGTGGAAAGCGTCGTCTACGGTTCTTACCAGGATCGCTCTCTGCCGGACCAACTTAAATACGCGACCGCTTACGTGACCGTCTGTCCGATCGAATCCTTCACCTCAACGGAAATCCGGTTGCTGAAGGACTTCGTGCGGCGGGGCGGACGAGTGCTGGTCCTGACCGATCCGACCCGCTCGGCCGTCTCCTACGATTACTACGGATACGGTTCGGCCACCGTGATGGCGGACGTGATCGCCGCCAACAGCCTGCTGGCGGCCTTCGACATCACGTTCCTCGACGACTACCTGTACAACATGACGGAATACGAAGGCAATTACCGCAATGTGTTTTTCCGCGATTTCTCGGCCGACGCGCTGACCAAGAACCTCTCCTCCGTCGTGCTGTACGCCGCCCACTCTCTGCAAACCGGAAGCGGGAAGGTGCTCATCCAAAGCTCCCGGACCACCAAATCCTCGCGGACGGATGCCGACGGCGCCTACGCCGTTGCCGCGCTCGATCCCGGCGGTAGCGTCCTGGCCGTCGGCGATATGACCTTCCTTCAGCCGCCCTACAATCAGGTCGCCGACAACTCCGTCTGGATCCGCCGCCTGGCGGAGTTCCTGCTGAGCGCCCCGCGGGTCCGCGACCTGACGGATTTCCCCTTCCTCTTTACGCGCGAAACACTGATCGTGCCGATGGGGGATGTGGCCCTTTCGGCCAGCCTGTTGGGTCCGCTCCAAGTCCTCCAGCAGTATCTGACGGAGGTCGGGATTCCATCGGCGATCGCTCCTGAAAGCGCGGCCGGAAAGGATCTGATTCTTCTGGCCACGCTTTCCAGCCCGGGAATCCAAACATACTTCGATCCGCTCGGCATCCGCCTGCCCTCAAGCTCGGGATACACCGCGTCCGGATATCTGAAAATCGATATCCCCGGTTTCGGGTCCGTCCCGGCCAGCGGCATCGGCTTGATCGTTTTCACGCGCAGCGACGCGCGATCCACACTGATCCTTCTCGGCGAGGATTCCTACACCCTGGCGGACCTGATGGGGGTTATCGGACCCCAGGGATTCTCAAACTGCGTCCTGCAGGGAGAAGTGGCCGTCTGCGGGTTGTCGAGCGGGTACGGCGGTTTCGGGGAAACCTGGTGGCAGCCTTACGACGGGGGAACCGGAGCAGGGGACGCGACATCCACGCCGACCGCAATGCCGGCCGGATGACGATCCAGCCAACCGACCGCCGCCATCCCGGCCCTGCGGAATCCGGCATGGGGAAACCTGCCGGTCGTCGCAGACTGTGGTTGCGGGGGACACGCACTCCACAGGGATGCAGGCCAACACTGGATTTGTGGATTTAGCGAAGTCCGAGCGCGGGCAGCAATCCGACGATCGTATAGTATCCGACGACCGCCATCACCAGCCACGAATCGATCCGATCCAGAACGCCGCCGTGGCCTGGGAAAAAATCCCCCGAATCCTTCTGTGCCATCTCGCGCTTGATCATGCTGATTCCCAGGTCGCCGAGCGTGGACAGCAAGCCGATCAACGCCCCCAACAGCAAACCGGCGGCCGGCGTGATTCCGCCGTCGGTCCCCGCGACCGCCTGAAC
This sequence comes from Anaerolineales bacterium, assembly GCA_016928575.1. Lineage (NCBI taxonomy): Bacteria > Bacillati > Chloroflexota > Anaerolineae > Anaerolineales > Anaerolineales bacterium. Next base: position 75,390 of record JAFGKK010000057.1, on the reverse strand, counting down.
AAGCCAAGCGATCATGAAACCGGCGAGGGTCGATCCGGCGGCGCCTCCAAGATACCCTTCCCATGTTTTTTTCGGGCTGATGCGACGGGCCAGCGGATGCCTGCCCCAGATCCGGCCGACCAAGTAAGCGGAAGAGTCAGCCGCGCCGACGGCGGCCAGGCAGATGAGAAACCACCAATATCCGCTCGGTAGGAGGCGCAGGGAGACCAAATACGATCCCAGCCAGCCGATGTACAACGTCCCTCCGAGTGTTATGCCCATGGCGGTGGCGGCCTGCCGCTCGCCCCGGAACTCGAATCGTAAAAGAAACCAGATCAGCGACAGAAAGATGACCCCGGTCCACACGGCGCCGGCATGATCAAAAGCGAAAACACCGCGCGCGACCGCGAGGGCCGCACATCCGGCGGCGAGCACGGCCGGCGGAATCGGGCGCTCCGGGGCGGAAAACAGGCGGGCATATTCCCAAGCCGCCATGCTTAGCAGCAGGGCAACCAACCCGATGAAAAAGGGGCCGCCTGCCAACAGGACGCCCATTCCCGCGGGGATCAGGATCAGGATGACGACCAATCGATCGCGGAGCATGCTTTTATGAGACCGGCGCGGCGGGAAGGATGCCTCCGAACCGGCGCTCGCGGGAGCTGTATTCCCAGAGCGCCTTGCGCAGCTCCTCCTTGTCAAAATCAGGCCATAGGGTTTCAGGGAAGTACCATTCGGAATACGCCGATTGCCACAGCAGGAAATTGCTGGTCCGCTGTTCGCCGGACGTGCGGATCACCAAATCCGGGTCGGGGATCCCCGCCGTGAAGAGGTATTTCCCGACCAGCGCCTCGTCGACGGCGTCGGCGGACACGCCGTCGCGGATCATCCGCCGCAGCGCGTAAACCAATTCGTCGCGTCCGCCGTAGTTGAAGGCGATGTTGAGCACCAGGCGCGTGTTGCCGCGGGTCATTTCGATCGCCTGCTGGACTTTCTTGCGCAGGAACGGGCTCAGGCCCTCCAGCCGCCCGATATGGTGCAATTGCACTCCGTTCCGGTGCAGTTCGTCCAGTTCGCGGTCGATGACCTCCTCCAGGATCCGCAGCAACCCTTTCACTTCTTCTTCCGGCCGCTCCCAATTTTCGGTGGAGAACGCGTACAGGGTGAGGTATCTTACCCGGAATTCGGCGCAGCCTTCGATCACCCGCCTCAGGTTTTCGACCCCGGCCCGGTGGCCGGCCAAGCGCGGCAAGCCGCGGGATTTCGCCCAGCGGCCGTTTCCGTCCATGATGATGGCGACATGCCCCGGAATGTTGGTCGGCAGGCCGGGCGGCGGCCCGGCCGGTGTCGATGCGCCCGTCTTACCCATCCTGCGGATTCCTCTTTCGCGGCGGAGAAAACCCTGCCTTCCTGCGCCGAATCAGACCTCCATGATTTCCTTTTCTTTGCGCGCGACGATCTGTTCCACGCTTTCGATGTGTTTGTCCGTCAGTTTCTGCAGATCCTCTTCGCCGCGTTCGCGCTCGTCTTCCGAGATGATTTTTTCCTTTTCAAATTCCCGCAGGTCGTTGTGGGTATCCCGCCGGACGTTGCGGATGGCGATCCGGGTTTCCTCGGCGCGGTGGTGCACGATTTTCACCAGATCCCTGCGGCGGTCTTCGGTTAGGGCGGGGATCGACAGGCGGATGATCTTGCCGTCGTTGGTGGGCGTCAGCCCCAGATCGGAGGCCAGGATTGCCTTCTCAATGGTTTTAATCGACGTGGGATCGAAGGGCTTGATCGCCAGCAGGCGCGGTTCGGGCGCGGAGATGGTGGCCAGTTGCATCAGCGGCGTCGGGACGTCGTAATAATCGACCATCAGCTTTTCCACCAGCATCGGGCTGGCGCGGCCCGTGCGCAGGCTGGAAAGCGATTCCTCGAGGGCTTTTTCAGCGCTCTTCATCTTGTTGCCGGCTTCGATCAGCGCTTCCTTCACCATGGCTTATCCTCCTCCGTTTGGAATGATCCGTGCGACGGACGGCGGCCCGACGAACTCCCCGTCCGGGATTCCGTTCAACGATCGCCGCCGGAGCGGATGATCGTCCCCACGGCTTCCCCGCGCATCGCCCGCTCCAGCATATCCTCCTGCCACAGGTTCAGCACCAGGATCGGCAGGTTGTTGTCCATGCAGAGGGAGATCGCCGTGCTGTCCAAGACCCCCAAACGGCGGTTCAACGTTTCGATGTAGGTCAGGCTTTCGAATTTTTTGGCGGCGGGGTTCTTGCGCGGGTCGGAATCGTACACCCCGTCCACTTTGGTGGCCTTGATCAGCACGTCGGCGTCGATCTCCATCGCCCGCAGCGCGGCCGCGGTATCGGTGGAAAAGTACGGGTTGCCCGTCCCGCCGCCGAAAATCACCACCCGTCCCTTCTCGAGGTGGCGGATGGCCCGGCGCCGGATGTACGGCTCGGCCACGGCCCGCATTTCGATCGCGGATTGGACCCGGACAAAAAGGTGCTGGCGTTCCAGGGCGTCCATCAGCGCCAGCGAATTGATCACGGTGGCGATCATCCCCATATAATCCGCCGTCGCCCGCTCCATCCCGTGCTCCAAACCCGCCCGGCCCCGCCACAAATTCCCGGCGCCGATCACCACCGCCACCTGAATTCCCATTTCCCGGACGGCCTGGATCCGCTGGGCCAGCGTCTCACCGGCCGCGGGATCGATCCCGTTCCCGTCCGGACCGGAAAGCGACTCGCCTCCCAGCTTCAGCAGGATTCTCCGGTATTTGACGTCCTTGGCCGGGAGCGGAAGCGGGGCTGTCTGGCCGGTGGCGTGGATTTCCAATCCTTCCCGCGAAGGGAACAGCAGACTTTTTTCGAGGAAGGACATTTCTTCCATGCGAAAACTCTTACAGCGGCTGCAAACCAATTTCACCCGGCCTTCCGGAACGGGAGCGTCGTCCGGATCCCCAGCCGCCAAGCGCATTTCCCCGCCGCACTTTTCGCACGTCAATTTGGTCATGCCTCGCGCTCCTTTTGCGGATGTCGAATCCGCAAGCGGCGGCGTTGTATTTCGAAGCCGCGGACTTGTGGCTGTGAATTATAGCCCATCCGGAAAGCCGCGATCATCCGCGCGATCAAAAACGGGCCCGCCGCTCTGGCAGGCCCGTTCGGGTTCACTCCGCATCCGCACCCAATTCCCAGCGTGCGAATCTCCGGATGACGACATTCTCCCGCGTGGAAGCGACGATCTGTTTGAACAAATCGCCGACGGTCATATTCTCATCGCGGATGTAGGGCTGCTGCAGAAGGCAGACATCCTGGTAGAACTTCGCCAGGCGGCCTTCCACGATTTTTTCCACCACCCCGGCGGGCTTGCCCTCCGCCTTGGCCTGCGCCGCGGCCAGAGTCTTCTGTTCCTCAAGAGTCTTCTCCGGGACATCGGCGACATCCAGATACTTCGCCGAGTTCGCGGCGACTTGCAGGGCAATTTCGTGCGCGAAATGCCGGAACTCCTCGGTGCGGGCGACGAAATCAGTCTCGCAATTGACCTCCACCATCACCCCCACCCGCCCGTTGCCGTGGCTGTAAAGTTCGATCACCCCGTCCTTGGTCACCCGGTCGGCCCGTTTGGCCGCAGCCGCAAGCCCCTTCTCGCGCAGAACGGCGACGGCTTTGTCCATGTCGCCCCCGGTTTGCTCGAGGGTTGTCCGGCAATCCAGGATTCCGGCGCCGGTCGTTTCCCGCAGTTGTTTTATCAGGTCAGCCGAGATAGCCATCGGTCATTTCTCCTCTTCCGCCGGCGCTGGGGCGGTTTCTTTTTCCGATTCCGCGGACGCTTTCACCTTGGCCAGAGTCCCTTCGCTCAATAACTGTTCCTCCGGGACCTCCTTTTCGGCGGCCTCCGGCTCCTCATCCTTCCGCAAGGCGCGGCCTTCCAGGACCGCATCGGCGATTTTGGAGGTGAGCAGTTTGATCGCGCGGATCGCGTCGTCGTTTGACGGGATGACGTAATCCACCCCCGACGGATCGCAGTTGGTGTCCACCAGCGCCACGATCGGGATCTTCAGGATGTTGGCTTCGTGGACGGCGGTGGATTCGCGGTGGACGTCGATGGCGAAGACCAGATTGGGCAAGCCGGCCATGTCGCGGATGCCGCCCAGGCGCAGGCGCAAGCGCTCCATCCGGCGCTGGAGTATCAGGCCTTCCTTCTTGGTCAGCCGCGCCATTTCACCGGTGGCTTCCATCTTCTCCAATTTGTTAAGTTCGTCGATGCGCTCCTTCATGGTGCGCCAGTTGGTGAGAGTCCCGCCCAGCCAGCGATCGGTGACGTAGGGCATCCCGCAGCGCTTCGCCTCGGCTTCGATGGTGTCCTGGGCTTGGCGCTTGGTCCCCACGAACAGGATCGTCCCCCCCGCGGCGACGGTGTCGCGGATCAGGCCGCAGACATTGCCCAGCGACGAGACCGTCTGCTGCAGGTCGATGATATGGACTCCGTTGCGCTCGGTGAAGATGTAGGGCTTCATTTTCGGGTGCCACTTGTGGGTCCGATGCCCAAAGTGCACCCCGGCCTCGAGGAGGGCCTTGAGGGAGATATTGGCGGCCATAACGCTCCTTTGCGTTGGTCCACCGCGGGTTCATCCCCCTCCGTAACCGGACCCTATCTGGGTCCGGCACGCGCGGAGGGGTCCGCCGCGTGAGGTATTCCCGCCTATTGCGGCGGGAGCGCCCCTATTCCGGGGCAGAAATTCTCCCGCCGGAGGTCCCGCGGGAGTTCGCAGAGTATACCATCCGGCAGGGGAAAGCGTCAATCCTTCGAGCTTATACTTCGTAATACCACAGCAGATTTTCCCAATGGCATCGCCCGGGGGGATGGGGCGACCCGCCTTAACGGCCAACAACATCCTGCGCAGGCGCCCTCAGAGGAACACCGGGGACGGGTGCGGACCGGGCCCCTCATCCGAACCATACCTCCCCAACCGACGCGGATGCCGCGGCCAAGGAAGTTCGGGCAACAGAGAAGAAAAAAAAGACGCGGCCTTTTGACCCGCGCCGTTCGGTTTTTAAAGTAGAGAGGCGATCGGGTTATGGTCCCCCGCTCAGGATTCCGCCTCCGGCGAGCAGGCCGATAAGCAGGATTAAGAGGAATGTGATCAGGAGACTCGCCCCGGCGACCGCCGTGGTGAGGAGGGTGACGAACAACAACGGGCTCATCCCATAATGAGTCCGGTACGGATCCATGCCCGGCGGCAGAGAGGAATCGCTTCTTCGGGCGCCGAACGGGTGCTAAAACCGCACCCGGCTGTTGTCGAATTTCTCGAGCAGGACCCATCCGGCCCGGGCTTCCTCCTGCACCAGTTTGGCGAGCACCTCAGGATTCCGTAAGACTCCGGTGTTCGCACGGACGATCTAAAAATCCCAATCCCCGTCCAAATCCGGCGCGGAATAATGAGGCATCTCCCCCTCCTCCTCCTGCAGCCTTTGTCGCGCCGCCGCGGCGGCCGCGGGCTCCATGAGCCAAGGGCAACCTTCCAAGCGATGCGGACACTGTGGTTTGGGGAACAGGGAGGCGGCGGATCCGCGGAATTGGATCCCGGTTGAAAAACCCCAATCTGAAATCCGCCCCCCGGACTGCGCTACGGCCGCAGGATCAGCATCATGAAGAGGATCGCGGAGATCATCGTGCCGATGAAAATGATCGCCGGAGCCGGATTGTTTTCCTCGACCGATTCCCGGCGGATGTCGGCCAAGGAGTGGAATCCCAGCAATTTCAGCATGACCCAGACAAATACGCCGGCCACGAGCGCAACCAACGGCCCCCAGAAGGCCACCATGCTGAGGTACTTCGGAAGCAGGGCGGCAAACGCCTCCCAACTCGCCCGCGCCGCGAGGTACGAAACGACCTGTCCGACAGCGATCGCCGCCAGCAAGAGGATCAAAACCGCCCAATAGCCTTTCGAAAGCCAATTCTTCATGGATCCTCGCTTTTCCTTGGGTGGTCCAACAACGGATTCTGCGTATCGATACCACCGTCTCGATACAGGCGCCGGTCTCGACAAGGGGTACGCCCTACTCGGCCCGCCGTCGTCCCCTAGGCCGATTGGATATCTTCTTCGCCCAAAAGGTACCCGATCCAGGCGCAATCTTGGCCTGCGCCGCCTTCGTAATCCTCCACCACCAGCGCGCGGCCGCCGTCGCCGCTGGCATGAATGAAGCGGCCGACCGCGCCGATCCGGGCGTGAAGGGTCGCGCCTTCGACCGAGGCGATTTGAAATTTTCCAATGTCGTCGATCTTCCAGGAAGCCGGCGGATAGGCAAAGTAGACCTTCGCCGTCTGGTCGCTCTGCGCGAATTTCTTGGCGTGCGGCGCGAAATCGCGCGCGATATCGGTATCCGACAGCGGATCGTTCGTATCCAACAGGTAAAAGCGGTTGAGCCAGTTCAACAACAGCATCTCCCCATCGAGCCAGAAGCCCGCGAACTGGTTTCCGGTCGGCACCCACGGGCTTTGTGCGGACCGGGCTTGCTGCCACAATTCATTATAGAGAATCCGGCCGAGGACGTGGACGGCAAGCTCCCCTTTGACCGGATGCGGAACCTTCAGCCGCTGGCCGACGCGGATTCCGGCGAGTTTCTTCAATTCCGGTTCCATAGGACTTCCTCCCAGCCCGCCGGCCGCCGGTGCAATCGCAGGGGCCGGACGAGCAGCCGGTTTTCCGCCGGAAGGAATCTGGGAAACCGGCGGATACCCGCGGAGCGATTGCGCTCCCGGCGCAATCAGCACCACCAGGCCGATGACGAAAAAGATAATCGAGAGAAAGAAGAAGCAAATCGACATGCCGCCTCCTCACCAGGATCCGCTGTCGGAGCCGCCGCCGTCGCCCCAACTGCCGCCGTCGGAGCCGCCGTCGCCCCAACTGCCGCTGTCGGAGCCGCCGTCGCCCCAACTGCCGCTGTCGGATCCGCTGTCGCCCCAATCCCAGCCGCCGGCATCATCGTCCGAACTCCACCAGGAATCATCACTCTGATCCGGATCCCCCCAGGAGCCTTCGGAATCCCCGCTGGTCCACCAACCGCCCCCGCCGCCGGATCCGCCCCCGGATAAGTCGCCAGTTCCGGAGCAGACCAACGAAAGGACGCAGAAGAAAACGGCGATGATGAAAAACGGAGCGGCACGACCGATTCGATTCATACCCACCTCCAACCCCGGCGAAGCTGCGGGGCGGTGAAGATATATTTTACAGCAACGTCACCGGATCGACATCGGCCTGGCAGCCTTCCGGCAGGGGAAGCTCGACCAGGGACGACGGCGCGGGCCCGCGCAAGATGAGTTGCCAGCGGTGGCGTCCGGCGATTTTCTCGAAGAAGCACGGCACCGGTCCGGTCAGCGAGGTATCCGCCAGCCCGCGCTCGGCGATCCGCGCGCGCAGAGTTTGGGCCATCGCCTCCGCGGCCCGGGCGGCCTCGGATTCATTTGTGTGTACGAACACCAAACGGACCAGGTTCCGGTAGGGTGGATACCCCAGCGCGCGGCGGTGTTCGTACTCGATCCGCGCAAACGCGGGGTAGTCGTGCGCCGCGGCGGTCTGCAGGACGTAGTGGTCGGGCAGGTAGGTTTGCAGCACGACGGTCCCCGGCCGGACGGCCCGTCCGGCGCGGCCCGCCACCTGCAGGAGCAGTTGAAACACCCTTTCCGCGGAGCGATAGTCCGGCAGCAGCAAACCGAGTTCCGCCAGGACGATCCCCACCAGCGTGACGTGCGGCAAATCCAGACCCTTGGCGATCATCTGGGTTCCGACCAGAACGTCCGCACGGCGCGAGGCGAAATGCTCGAGCAGGATCTCGTGTTCGCCGGCTTCCTCCACCGCATCCCTGTCCCAGCACAAGGTTCGGGCTTCCGGGAACATCCGCCGGATTTCCTCCTCCACCCGGCGGGTGCCGACTCCCAGGGTGCGGATCGCGGAGCTGCCGCAGGCCGGGCAGGTTGCAGGAAGCGAACGTCGGTAGTTGCAGTAGTGGCACCGCAGCGCCGTCCCATGACCGGTCAACGCTATCCCGCAGCGCGGGCAGGCGACAGCCTGGCCGCACGACCGGCAGACAACGGCGGACGCCGTTCCGCGACGATTGAGGAACAGGATCGCCTGTTCCTTGCGGCGCAGGCACTCCTCCAATGCGGCAGTCAGCCTGCGGCTGAAGATCGAGCGGTTCCCCGCGCGCAGTTCCCGGCGCATATCGACGATCTCCACCGGGGGCAGGGCCGGCGCCGTGCCGGCCGGCATGTCCGCCGCCACCCGGCGGGTCAGCCGAAGCAGGCTGTGTCTTCCGGATTGGGCGCCGGCGTAGCTGACCAGATCCGGCGTCGCCGATCCGAGAAGGCAGGGTGCGGACAGCAGGCGCGCCAACTCCAAAGCCGTCTCCCGCGCGTGGTAGTGGGGCGCCGTGCCGGATTTATAGGACGGGTCGTGCTCTTCGTCCAGCACAATCAGGCCGACGTTCGGCAGGGGCGCAAACAGCGCGCTGCGCGGTCCAAGCACTACGTCCACGGTTCCGGCCCGCGCCCGGCGCCAGGTGTCGTAGCGTTCGCCCGCCGAAAGCCGGCTGTGGATCAGCGCGAGCCTTCCCGCAAAGCGAGAGCCAAAACGCTGGACCATCTGCGGGGTGAGCGCGATTTCGGGAACCAGGACGATCGCCTGGGCGCCGCGCCGCACGGCCTCCTCGACCGCACGCAGGTAGACTTCGGTCTTGCCCGAGCCGGTCACGCCCCATAGCAGGAAATGCTCGGAGCGCCGGTTGCGGACTGCATCGACGATCCGCGCCAGGGCGGATTCCTGCTCCGTAGTGAGAACCGGCGGCGCGCTGCGCGGGAAAGCCCTGCCGGAAAGCGGGTCGCGCAGCGCCTCCTCATACGTCAAATCGATCCATCCCTCCTCCGCCATCCATCGGAGGTCGCTCAAGCGTGCGTCGGAGGAGGCGTACACCCAATCCACCGCCAGGGGTTTGCCTTCACCGACCAGGGATTCGAGGACCCGCGCACGTCGTTCAAAGGCGGTCTTGCGCGCCGAGGCCACGCCGCCGGACCGGAGTTCAAGGATCCGCCGCTGCGCCTCGGAGGACGGGACGGCGAGTTGGATCAGGCGGACCTTCTTCGGCCGGACCGAGGGCGGGGGAAGGACGCTGCGCCGGCGAAGCCAACCGGAGCGGACCATCCGGTCCGCTTCCCGCTCCCACGCCAGCGGGCCGAGCGCCACGCGGATCTGTCCGCTGCGGAGCGGGCCGCGTTCGCCGAGGAGTTTCCACAGCCGCTGCTGGACCAGCTTTTCCGGACGGAACGGGGCGTCCGTACGCTCGTACAGCGCCTCCGCATGGCGGGCCAAACCGGGAGGCAGCATCGCCGAAAGGCAGGAATCGAGCGTTGTACGATAATACTCCGCCATCCATTGAGCCAAGCGGAGTTGAGCGGGCGTGAGGACCGGATGCGGATCGAGGATCGAATCCACCGGGCGGGTATCCGGCACTTCCGGGCGGGCGACCTCTCGGAACACGACGCCTTGGACTTTTTGCGCGCCGAAAGGCGCAACGACCAAAGCCCCCGGCGCGGGAATCTCCCAACCATCCGGAAGGTGATAGTGGAATAGGGATTTGACAGTGGGCGCCAGGACGGCGATTTCGACGAATTGCTTCATGCGGGGGCGGCCCGCCAGATGGCCGCCGCCCCGTATCCGACGACGGAGGAATAATCCCCGGTGACGTCGCCCGAGGTGGCGTAGGCGACCCGGGTTACGCGATCGGCGCCCATCGCCTTGGCGGCCCAGAAGACGGCGGCGATCGCGCCCCGTCCGCAGGCAAAGGCAGCCCCCTCTTCCTCGGCGCGGATCACCGCCGACGGGTTAAACGACTCCAAGCGCCGCAACATTTCGGAATCCAACTTTCTGGCGACCGTGTCCGGGTAGAAATGGGAGAGATCGCTGCTGCCGACGAGCAGGGCCTTCCGACCGGCGAGCGCCTCCGCCAACGCCAGGCCGGCGGCTTCGGCCGTCGATTCGCGCTGGTCGAGAATCATGACCGGCAACAGCCGGAACGCACCCAGCACCCGCTGGAGGAAAGGCAGTTGGATTTCCAGGGAATGCTCCCGGTCGTTGCGCAACGGAAACAACGTCAGGCCGGAGCGTTTTTGCAGGGCGGCCCCCAGGGCTTGGACGGCGTCCCGATCCACCGGGACGATCCCCAACGGGGTTCGATACGCCTCGTGGCCGCAGGTCACCAACGGTGCCGGAGCCAGGCTGTGCATCGGCGAAACCACTGCGACGATCTCGGGGTCGAGGCCGCGCATCAGGCTGAAGGCGCTTCCGGCGACGGGACCCGAATAGCGGTGTCCGGCGTGCGGGACGATCACCCCCACCAACCCGCCGGGGGATTGCTCGGCAGGCGCGGACCGGATGAAGCCGTCAAGCTGTTCCGCGAGGGCGTCCGGCCTATCGGAATACCAGGTTCCTGCAATCGGGGAAGGTCGGATATCCACTGGAAGATACCGTTGCTTTCTCCGGGGAGAGATCCGGTTGCTAGAAGGGAAGCGCCACTTTTTGAAAAAGGAACAGGAAGGCGAAACAAATGATGCACACGTCCATGAATAAAAAAACCGAAAGCAACAAACGCTGTTCCGGAGCTAGAAGATTTGCCATACGCTGCAGACGGGACCGAACCGGAACGCTTTCCTTGCGGGGCTCTTCCTCCAGCGAATCCGAATGCAGAAAACCTTCCATTCGAAACCTCCTCCAACGCATTTGTATTGTACTCAAGAGGTGATTATGACACAATATATCCGAATAAATCCGAGAAATTTGACTTCGCATATCCTTATATGCTAGAATGAAAAAAGCCTTGATTTGATGCGGTTTTTCCCAAGTGCATACCCATTACCGCCCACTTCGACTGAACGTTGGTTTCCTCCTCAGCCAGTCGGCAGGCTATGGCCGGCAGTTCGACTTCCGGGAGTCGAAACTCAGCCTGGGAAGCGACCTGCAAGTCGAAGAGTTCTCCGGCAGCATGCAACTCACCCGAACACCGCAAGGTATTGTGGCCAAGGGTGATTTTTTCGCTCAAAATCCAGCCGAATGCGCCCGCTGCCTAAAGCCGTTCGCCGCTCCCATCGCCATCCATTTGGAAGACCTGTTCGTTTACCCGCCGCAAAACGCCACCGATCCGCTCCTGGCGATCGGGGAAGACGCACACCTGAACCTGGAACCTCTCCTCCGCGAGTATGTCCTGATCAACCAGCCCACTCGCCCGCTCTGCCGGCCGGATTGCAAAGGTTTATGTCCGGTCTGCGGGAACGACCTCAACGAAAGCGAATGCTTCCATCCGGAGGAAGAGCCGGCCGGGTTGGTCGTGGAAGGAATTCCAACGGCCGCCGAACCGGTGAAACAAAAACAATCCGCCGCATCGGAAAAATCCGCGGCAAGCAAGGCTCACGCTCCGGCCAAGGCGGCGGGAGCGAAATCCGTATCGTCCGCGAAGGAGAAAACCGCGAAGAAAAAAACCGCGATCAAGGCGCCGCGCAAAAAAGCGCCGGGAGGGAAGAAAACCTCCGCCGCTGGGAAATCCGCCGGCGGAGGCAAGAAAAAGCCGTCCACAAAGAAATAACTCCAGCGCAAACCGATCCCAAACTCCAGCTCGGGGTTTGGCACCCGGGTTTCCTCCCGGCGGAGGGCGTTCCCTCTTCCGGCGGATCCCTAGCGACTGAACTCGTACTCGGGCGTGAAGGCATCGTTCCCAACATTCCAGCCGGTTCGGAATAACGAAAGCCGTCCTGCCCCCATGCAAGACCTTCCTTACAAGGAGAGAACCGCATGGAGCGTGATTGGCGAAACCGAGAACAAGTTGCAGACCTACTGGAACAAGCGGAGTTCCAGGGGTACATCACCACCGACGACATCCTCGAAGCCTTCCCCAGCGCCGCCAAGCGGGCGGGGGAATTCCACCGCGTACTGGCATTCCTGCACAGCGCCGGAGTCGAGGTGTGCGAGAGCGGTTTGCCGCCCGCCCTGCGGACTCCGTCGAAACGCGCCGGCGCCAGCAAGGAAAGCGATCTAGCGCGGATCTCCATCGACGACACCGTCGGGTTGTACCTCAAGGAAATGTCGCGGGTCCCCCTGCTCTCCACCCAGGAGGAAATCGCGCTGGCCCGGAGGATCGAAGCCGGGCGCGAAGCCGCCCTGCGCCTGCGGGCGATGCGGAAAAACCACGAAGCCTCCCCCTCCACGGTCCAAAAACGCCGCCAATTGGACGCCTTGATCATCGACGGCCTGGCCGCGCGCGAGCATCTGATCAAGGCCAATACCCGCCTGGTGGTCAGCGTCGCCAAGCGGTACATGGGGCGCGGCGTTCACTTCCTGGACCTGATCCAGGAGGGCAACCTCGGGCTGATGAAAGCCGTGGAAAAATTCGACTACCACCGCGGGTTCCGCTTCTCCACCTACGCCACGTGGTGGATCCGTCAGACCATTTCGCGCGCGATCGCCGACCAAAGCCGGACGATAAGGGTGCCGGTGCACATGACCGACCGCATCCAGCGCCTGTACCGCACCGCGCACGACATCGAACAGCGCACCGGCCGCAAGGCCACCTCGGAGGAAATCGGCCGGGTGATGGGGCTTGACGAACGCAAAGTGGATTGGATGCTGCAGGTTTCTTGGCGCCCGGTTTCCCTGGAAAACCCGGTCGGCGACGAGGACGAGGAGATGATCACGTTCGTGGAAGACACCCTCACCCCCTCGCCCACCGAAAGCGCCAGCGAACAGCTGTTGCGCGAGAAGGTGGAGGAAGTCCTTTCCACTCTCAGCCCGCGCGAGGCGCGGGTGCTGCGGATGCGCTTCGGGTTGTGCGGCGAGCGGCCTTATACGCTCGAAGAGGTCGGCCAGAAGTTCGGGCTGACCCGCGAACGCATCCGCCAGATCGAAGGCCGGGCGCTGCGCCGCCTGCGGCACCCCCGGAGGGCGAGGCAGCTGCAGGAGTACGCCCAGTAGCTTGCTGTGAGTCGCCAAGCGGTCTTGTGAGAAAAGCCCCCGGAGGACCTGACCGCCTTGTCCGCGCTCATAGAGAGGTTCCCATCCAAGGGTCGTTTCCGTTTCCTTGGCCAGGTTCTGAAAAAGGCGATCGATAATGTCATTGCGACCCTGTCCTCGCGGAGCGGGATCGACCGGAGGAAGCGAAGCCCGTCCCGGACCACACGGGCGGGCCGGGGCCGCTTCGATCCTGCTCAGGGAAAAAAACTGTGTCTGTCGGATGGCATGGAGCACGCCCCGTGAAACGCTCGCAATGACTTCCTGCACCTTTTTGCACAATCCGTTGGGAATGTATCTCCCGGGAAATAGGGTTAGGACCGGCTGTTGCGTGAAGCGCATCGGGCTTCCGGCTTTCGATCCGGATACAAAGCATGGCACATCCACCAAGGAGCTCATATGAAAAAGTTAATCGTTCTCGCCCTGATCAGCGCGTCTCTTTTGGCAGGGTGCGGCCCCGGTCAATTATTCGGCCCGACCTTCACGCCCACTCCGACCAATACACTGACCCCAACGCTTACCTCCACCCCAACCAATACATCGACCGCCACCCCCACCAGCACCCTTTCGCCAACGTCGACGCCGCGCCCTGTTGTCGGTCCGTTGAGCGTGAGAGGGATTGAGATTCTGCTGACCTCCACGGTGCTGGAATTCAATACCTGCCACTTCAAGACCCTTGTCATAACCCTCGCAAACGGCGGAAAATGCCTCACGGTCTTTGGCACCGTCACCCCGGCTTCCGCCGACAGAGCCGCCACCGAGGATTTCGGCAAATGGCTCGTGCAATTGGATACTATCTATAAGGGGATCTATATTGGAGACAGCCCCACGGAGTTGGCGTGGTTCTTTATTCTTCCCACCGAAGAAAAACGGTACTTCATCAACTTTCCCGGTAGTGCCGCCGCGGACCTAACGCCGATTTTATGATGGCGGCAGGAAAGAATCATCGCTTCGAAAAATCCGGCGGCCTATAAGAGCCGCCGGAATACGTCCACCCGGATGAAGAAAACGGATCGTGGCATGGAACGCCGCCCGCCTATCCTCCATCAGCCAGGGCGAGGGAAGGATCGACCCGGTTTTGGGGATTCCATTGCTTATGGTTTACCGGACGATCCATTTTTGACAATTTACCGGAAATCCCGATTCGTCTTCATTGCACCGGACGGCAAATCCACCCGCAATCGCATATGCTCCTTGGGCGCGGAAGAATGTCCCGTTTCCGAAAGCAGGAATCATGAAACCCGGTGAGCCGATCCCGCAGGATATAGAAACCTACGTCCGCGCTTTTCCTCCGGATGTACAAGCCGTCCTTCGAAAGATCCGGGCCGCCATCCGCAAAGCCGCGCCGGACGGGAGGGAGGCTATCAAATACCAGCTGCCGACTTTTACGCTTTTTGGAAGGAATCTGGTTCACTACGGCGCCTTCCGGCGCCATATCGGATTCTATCCGACGCCGAGCGGCACGTCGGAATTCCGGAAGGAGCTTTTGCCGTATCCGGTATCCAAAGGGGCCGTCCAATTCCCGCTGGATAAGCCGATCCCGTTCGGCCTAATCGAAAAAATCGTCCGGTTTCGGGTAAAGGAAGAACGGGAAAGGGCGGATCGGAAGACCAAAAAAGGCAGAGGCCGAACCCCGAATCTTTCCTCCTGAAAGACGTCATCATCCTTTCCCATCAACCTTCCCCCGAAAGGGATTCCGCTTGGCCGGTCGGCTCCGGGGACGGGTAAGCCGCAGCGTCTGCCACGGGCGCCCGCGGGCCTCCGGCGGTTTCTTCTTTGCGCCTCCGGATGATATACTCCGCAAATCCCAAAACGCATCCGCCCGCGGAGAATCCCGATGAAAAACGTGCTCGTCGCCGTCGCCTGGCCGTACGCCAACGCCGACATCCATGTCGGAAACATCACCGGATCCTACCTGCCGGCCGACGTCTTCGCCCGCTACCACCGCTTGAAGGGCAACCGGGTGCTGATGGTTTCCGGAACCGACTCGCACGGAACGCCGATCACCGTCCGCGCCGACTCGGAGAAATCGACGCCGGAAAAGGTGTACCAACGCTACCACCGGCGGTTCATCGACCTTTTTCAAAAAACCGGCCTGACCTACGATCTGTTCACCAGCACCCACACGGAGAACCATTTCCGCGTGGCGCAGGATTTTTTCCGCGCGCTGAAAGCCAACGAATACCTCTTCCGGAAAAAGCAGTCGGTGATGTATTCCGAGAAGGCAAAGCGGTTTCTCCCGGACCGCTACGTGGAAGGCGAATGCTACCTCTGCCATTACCCGAACGCGCGCGGCGACCAGTGCGACCAGTGCGGAAACCTGCTTGACGCCACCCAGCTGATCAACCCGCGCAGCCGGACCGACGGCTCCACTCCGGTGGTGCGCGAAACCGAGCATTTCTTCCTGGATCTGGAAGGGCTGTCCTCCGAAATCCGCAAATACCTCGCCAGCGGGAAGGACCATTGGCGACCGAACGTCCTGCGCTTCGCGCGCAACATGATCGAGGAAGGCCTGCACGGGCGGCCGATCACGCGCGACCTGGATTGGGGCATTCCGCTTCCCGAGGAGGGCTGGGAAGGCAAACGCCTGTACGTCTGGTTCGAAGCGGTGATCGGATATTTTTCCGCCTCGGTGGAATGGGCGCACAGCCGTGGCGAGCCGGAAGCCTGGAAGGACTGGTGGTACAAGCCGGATGCGCTGACCTACTACTTCATCGGCAAAGACAACATCCCGTTCCACGCGGTGATCTGGCCGGCGCAGTTGATCGGCACCCGGCGGCTCTACGCCGAAGAGCGGGAGGGGGTTCTGAACCTTCCCACCGACGTCCCCGCCAACGAATTCATGAACCTGGAGGGCAGGAAAATCAGCGGCTCGCGCAACTGGGCCGTCTGGGGTCTGGACGCGGTTGAACGCTACGGTCCGGACCCGGTGCGCTATTACCTGACGGTCAACATGCCGGAAACGCGCGACACCGATTGGGATTGGGCGGATTTCCTGCGCCGCAACAACGACGAACTTGTGGCCACCTGGGGCAACCTTGCCAACCGCGTGCTGACTTTTTCCTACCGCAACTGGGAGGGATGCATCCCCTCTCCGGGCGAGCTGCGCGCCGAAGACAACGAATTGCTGGCCAAGGCCGAGCGGACCTTCGGCGCGGTCGGCGGGTTGTATGAATCGGTCCAACTGCGCGCGGCCCTGGCCGAGGCGATGGCGCTGGCCGGCGAGGCCAACCGCTACCTCGACCAGCAGGCGCCCTGGTTCCAGATCAAAACCGAACGCGCCGCGGCCGCAAAGACGATCTTCACCGCGTTGCGGGTCATCGATTCACTTAAAACCCTGCTGGCTCCGGTGATCCCGTTTTCCTCCGAGGAACTTCATACCGGCTTCGGACATTCCGGCCGGTTGTTCGGAACGCAGAAGGTCGAGGAGCATTCGGATTCGCTCGGCACGCGGCCGGTGCTGACCTACGATCCGGCGGGAGCCACAGGCCGTTGGGAGCCGAGCCGGCTTGCGGCCGGACAACCGCTTGCCGAGCCGAAACCCCTGTTCCGCAAACTCCTGCCGGAAATCGTCGACCAGGAGCGCGCCCGGCTGGGAAAACCCTCGGCCTGAGTAGAGAATCCGATGCAACGATTTTCGTCCGGGATTACCAAATTTCCACATCGTGTGGATACCGAACGCCTCGGCGCCTTCGCTTTTTTATTCGCATCCATCGTTTGCCTGTTCCTTGGTTTCTACCTTAACTTCTGGGGTGTCGTCGAAAGCGGTTTTTTCGAAGATCACCAGATCGTGATGGAAAGCTTCATTGTGGGCAGGATCCTTAAGACAGAGCGTGACGGATTGTTCTCCGCCGGCGGGCTACCTGGACTCAGCGGGCCGGACGAGACCCCGCCAGATATAGAAAACGCCAATTACCAATTCCAATATCAAGCCTACCGGGATTCGCTTCCCATTAGGTCCTTTACACCGTATTTGTCGCAAAATGGTATGCAAGGTATTCTCTTCGGAATTCTCGATGGAATCCTGCCCTTCTCCAATTCCGATAAACTATCCATCTTTTATGGGTTGACTTCCCTGCTGTTGGCGACCGTCCTCGCGGTCATCTTGGAATGGTTCCGCCGGGAGTTCGGTTGGACCGCAGCTATTTTTTCCCTGATCTCGGTTATAGTTTCTCAATGGATGACGGTGTTTGGAAGAAACCTATGGTGGTCCACATGGGCTTTTTATCTGCCCATGGTGATCCTTCTCCTTTATCTTAATAAAGTCAGAGGGGCATCGAGGCTCAATTTAATTCGATTCGGAGCCATCGTTTTCTTTGCGGTATTCCTTAAATGTTGCTTCAACGGCTTTGAATACATCACCACGACTCTGACCATGATGACAGCACCCTTTGTGTATTTCGCCGTTTTGGAGCAATTGGGGTGGAAAGAAATTACCGCCGGTATGCTGACCGCCGCCGTGTCCTCAATCCTGGCGATCCTCTCCAGCATGACCGCCCTTTGCATCCAGATCGGAAATGTAACGGGAAATTTTTCCGACGGCGTCAATCACATCTTCTTCTCGCTGCTGCGGCGATCGTACGCCGATCCGAGTCTTTTCCCCGCGGATTACCAGGCGAGCCTTACTGCCAACCCGGCGGAGGTTGTTTGGATATACCTTAGCGGAGTCTACCTGGATCTCAAGCAATGGATACCGTCTACCGACCCTTTCATCGCGAATTATATTTTCAAAATCCGCTATCTCTACCTCATTTTCCTCTTCTGTGCTGCATCGATCATTTTGCATTTCCTTTTAAGAGAAAAATCCAACTCCTTCCTGCGGTTGCGCGGTCAGGCGCTGATCGCAACTTTATATCTTTCCTTTCTTGCGCCGCTTTCTTGGCTGGTCATTTTTAAGGCGCATTCTTACGTTCACACATTTATGAACAATATCATTTGGCAGATGCCCTATACCCTTTTTGGCTTCGCCGTTTGCGGATTGGCCGTCCGTACGGCTCTTCGCGAGATCCGGAAGCAACATCTGGAAATCTCTTCCGGCGGGCGTTCGGAACCGCAGATCGCCCCGTGAAAATGTTTTCCGAAAAAGGTTACCGTCCATCTGCGAGTCGGCCGCGTACCGGTAAGTTATATATGATAGAATTATCCCGGGTATATCCCCGAGTAGTTGAATGGGATGATCTCTACAACCATTTTTCCATTGACAATCCGATTTCTGTTTCTTTTTAAATTATCTCTCGGCCGATCTCGAAAAAGACCTCGGGACAAAGCCCAGGGGAGAGAGAATTTTTCTTTTCCGTATTCTCTCGGATGCCTTGTCACGATGGGGGCAAGGATATGCCGTTACGCAATCCTCCCGGCGTCCCGGATCGCCACAAACCAAAACCGTTCGTCATGCTTCAAGTGGTCTTCGTTGCACGAAAACAGAATGGTTTTTTCTAGAGGCTCATCCAATGCGAATTCTTCAGATCCATCCCTTTCTACGAAGCGAAAAGGTTGTACCGAGGATTGGAGAGACATCCCGCATGGCGCTTGAGCTGAGCGGTTATCTCCAGAAAAGCGGTCATGAGGTTGCCCTTTACCCTTGGCCGGAGTGGTTGTGGGGGGAGCCGGTCCGTTTTGGCGTCGCTCCGGGGGTTTCCCTCCTTGTGTATGCGCCGATGGCGATCCCAGACAGAAATCGGCTGGTGCAAAATTGGAAAGCTGTGTCCGGGGGAAAATGGATTGGCGCCGGAAAAAGATCGGCAGGGATAGATCTTTGGTTTTTAACCGGTTTTCAAAACGCCTTACGAGAATTCCGACCGCAGATCCTTCACTGCCATTACAGCAAGCCGGGGCTTCCTGAATTGTTGCGTCTGTTGAATCCCAAGATCCCCATCGTACTGACTTTCCAACCTCCCAGGACAAATTTCGATTGGAAAATGTACGATCGGATCATCGTCCTACGTAGAGCCCCGAAAGAAGACCTCAGATTGCCTTCCGGGTATCCGGAAGCAAAGATAAGAATTATTGATATTCCCAACATGCAATCATATTCTTCCCACGGGGAAAGAGCCTTGAGGCAAAGCGATTCTTCATTCCAAAATTTTGGAAAGGAGAACGTGCGGATATACAACGAATTGGTATCCGCACCCCGGACTCTCGCCCAATGAAAATACTGCAAATACACCCCTTTCTCAAATCCGAGACGCTGGCCCCTTCTGCAGTGGGGATGGCTCGGATCGGATTGAAACTTACACGTCTCCTCGTGGATGCAGGAAACAAAGTCCTGGTGCTGCCGATGATGGAAAAAATCGGACGCCGGTACTCCTGGGAGATTTTACCCAGCAAGCAGATTCAGGTCGCTCCTCCGCTTCAAACGCCCGTCTTTTCCGATATCTTTTGGCTGCCCCTTGCTTTTCTAAGGTCGAATTCGCTCTCCGGAGGGCTGCAGTCGATACTCTACAGCATGATGTCGTTGGTCGGATTGCGCCGAGCCGTTCAATTCTTCCAACCCGACGTGATCCATAACCATTTAGCGAATGATCCGTTTCCTGTCATGTCGCGCGCTTTGGGGATCCAAATTCCGCTGGTTTTTACCCATCATCATTATGAGACAGCCCAAGAGCTGAAAACCTACCGGCGGGTGATTTTTCCTTCCATGGCGATGATGGAAACGGCGGTAAAGGAAAGCGGCTATCCGGAAAATCAAGCGCGGAGAGTATTAAACCCCGTCCACTCGGTTTTTTTAAGCGGAGACGTTCCTTCCGATGAAGAACGGTCGGGGATTCTGTTTGTGGGAACCATATATCTGCGGAAAGGGATCGATTTGCTGATAGACGCCTACCGTTTGGAAAAGAAATTGCACGCCGTTCCTTTGCACGTGTGCGGCTCAGGGAAAGACTTGCCGCTCGTGGAGAAGGCCATCCGGGAGGAGAAATTTCCGATCCTCTACGAAGGGCAATTATCCCAGGAGGAAATCTCGCAGAGGATGCGGAGGGTTCGTTTGGTCGTCCTTCCCAGCCGACTCGAATCGTTCCCCGGAGTATTGTCGGAAGCGGTCTGCTGCGGCACTCCGATTGTGGGCTGGGGACCGACCGTATTGGAATTGGATCGATTGCTAGGGATGCCGACCGGCATTCCCTTCGACGGACGAACCGAAACTTCGCAGATTCTATCCCAGAAAATTCTCTCCGCGTGGAACGGAGATATTTGCCACACCAAAAACCGACGGATGCTGGCGGAAGCCGCCCGCGCGAGCTTTTCCGATGCGGAGTTCCTTAAAGGGAATATGAGCGTGTATCGTGAACTTGTCCCATAATACGATCGGCAATTGCTGGATAGGGTTGACCATTATCCGGAGACCTCTGCCCTCTCCCTTCTGGATTCATATCCCCCCACCCGGCCCGGCGTATAATAACCGCCATGGCCGATAAGGCTTCCCCGGTCTTTGTCCAAGATTTCGCAACCCTGCAATCCCTGGCAGCGGAAATGCGCGGAATCCCGCGCGCCGGCGTCGATACCGAATCCAACAGCCTGCACGCCTACCGCGAGCGGGTTTGCCTGATCCAAATATCCACCTCCGAACGGGACATCTTGATCGACCCGTTGGCGGTTGCGGACCTCTCCCCGCTCCGGAGCTTCTTCGAGGATGAGGGAGTGGAAAAGATATTTCACGCCGCGGAATACGACCTACTCTGCCTGCGGCGGGATTTCGGATTTCGGATCCGCGGCCTGTTCGACACCTATGCCGCCGCCCGCTCCCTGGGAATCCGGGCGTGCGGCTTGAACGCGCTGCTCGAGCGGGAATTCGGGATCACCCTCGATAAAGCGATGCAGCGCGCCAATTGGGGCCGCCGGCCGTTGACCGCGCGCCAACTCGAATACGCCCGCCAGGATACCCGCCATCTGCCCGCCCTGCGCGATCGGCTCGCCGCGCAGGTCGACTCCGCGGGATTCACCGAAGAACTGTTGGACGAGTGCCGCCGCCTGGAGGGCATTCCGGATCTCGAGCAATCCGCGCCGGAGGGCAATCCGTTTTGGAGGCTGCGCGGAGCGTACGACCTGCCGCCGGGCAAACGATCGATCCTGCTGGCGCTGTTCGAATGGCGGGAGCAGGAAGCCCAGCGGATCGACCGCCCGTCGTTCCACGTTCTCTCCGGCGAGGCGATGGTCCGTCTGGCTCAGCTTGCTCCGGATTCTCAGGCGGACCTGGCGCGAGCCGGATTGAACGGCCGGACCATCGAACGCTGGGGAAAGGGAATTCTCAAAGCCGTCAAACACGGCAAGGAAATTAAACCGCCCCATCCCGAGCGCAACGGCGGAATGGACGAGCGGGCGCAAATCCGGTTGGAGGCGCTGCGCAAGTGGCGCAAGCGCAAGGCCGAAGCGCGGGGCGTGGAATCCGACGTCATTCTCTGCCGGGATGCGCTGTTCCGGATCGCCCGGGAAGCCCCGGCGACTCCCGCCGCTCTGCGGCAGATCCCGGGCCTGGGATCCTACCGATTTGAGGCATACGGCGGGGAAATCCTCGCCGCATTGAATCATTCCCCATAAGGAGCATGGCATGCGGATCCATTTCCACGGCGCGGCGCACACCGTTACCGGATCGCAGTACCTGATCGAGGCCAACGGCCGGAGAATCCTGCTCGAATGCGGTTTGTATCAGGGCCGGCGGTCCGAGAGTTTCGAGCGCAACCGCAACCTTCCCTACACCCCGCGCAAAGTCGACGCGATGATCCTTTCGCATGCCCATATCGACCACAGCGGCAACCTCCCCAACCTGGTGAAGAATGGATTTTCCGGTCCGATCCACCTGACCGAAGCGACGGGCGGCCTGCTGGAGTTGGTCCTGCTCGATTCGGCGCACATCCAGGAAAGCGACGCCGCCTACGTCAACAAGCGCCACGCCAAGCGCGGAAAGCCTCCGGTGGAGCCGATCTACACCACTCCCGACGCGGAGGCGGTGATGCCGCTGCTGGCCGGGCACGCCTACGACGAGCCCTTCGAGGTCGTCCCGGGCGTGCAAGCATCGTTCTTCGACGCCGGGCACATCATGGGCTCGGCGGGAATGCTGCTCGAGATTTCGGAGCATGGCAAACGCCGGCGGCTGGTGTTCTCCGGCGACATCGGGCGGCGCGGGCTTCCGATCCTGCGCGATCCGGTTCTGCCTCCGCGGGCGGATATCCTGATGATGGAATGCACCTACGGCGACAAGCTCCACCGCGATCCGCAAGTGGCGGAAATCGAACTGCGTGACACCCTCCAGAAAACGATCCGCCGCAAGGGCAAGGTCATCATCCCCTCCTTCGCGATCGGCCGGACCCAGGAGCTGGTGTATTGCATGGGACGGATGATCGAGCGGGGCGAAATTCCGCGGATCCCGATCGTCGTCGACAGCCCGCTGGCGGTCGGGATTTCGGATCTCTACGCGAAGTATCCGGATTATTTCGACAAAGAAGTGGTTTCCCTGATGAAGGGGGGCAGCAAGGAAAAGGCGCTGGGATACGAGTACGTTAAGTTCACGCGTTCGGTGGATGAATCCAAGGCGCTGAACGACATGCCCGGCCCGATGGTAATCATCTCCGCTTCGGGAATGGCGGAAGGCGGACGGATCCTGCATCACTTGGTGAACAACATTGGCGATCCGAACAACATGATCCTGATCGTTTCCTGGCAGGCGCCGGACACCCTCGGCCGCCGCTTGGCGGAACAGGCCAAAGCGGTGAGGATTTTCGGCGAAACCGTGGAACGCCGGGCGGAAGTGGCGACCATCGGCGGCTTTTCGGCGCACGCCGGACAGAATTTTCTTTATGAATACGCCAAGGCCGCCGTCGACCACTCGGAAGCGCTTTTCCTGGTCCACGGCGAACCGAAATCCGCGCTTCCCTTCCAGGAAAAATTGAACTCCGACAACCTCTCCACGCCGGTTTACTATCCGGAGTTGGGAGACCAAGCGGAATTCCACTAGCGGCTCACGCAAGCGGCGTCCCCCGGGAGGTCCGTCGTCGTACACACCCATGCCCGGGGTGCATGTTATAATCATCCGCTCCGGAGAGGTGCCAGAGTGGTTGAATGGGACGGTCTCGAAAACCGTTATGGCCAGTTTGGCCATCGTGGGTTCGAATCCCACCCTCTCCGCCACTGATCGCCCCGGAAAATTCACCCCCTCCCCCACCGCGCATGGCAAATCCACACCCGGCGAGAACCTTCGGTCTGATTTCCGACACCCACTATTTGGAGCGCCTGTTCGGTTTTCCGCAACGGCTTGAGGCTGTGTGGGCCGGTGTCGATCTCATCCTGCATGCCGGAGACGTCGGCGACCTGGCCGCTTTGGATGAATTGGGGCGCATCGCGCCGGTCGCGGCGGTTTGCGGGAACGACGAGCCGGAGCAAACCCGGCGTACGCTCCCGGCACAACAACTAATCGCGGCGACCGGACATCGGATCCTGCTTTGGCACAGTCACTTTCCGGACCGTTCGGAGGAAATCCGCCGCCGGAGCGACGCCTGGGGGGAAAAATTCCATAGGATCGCCCGCCGTGCAAGGGATGCGGGAGCGGATATCGCCGTCTACGGCCACACCCATGTGCCGATGGTTTGCCGGTTCGAAAGCGTCCTGCTGGTAAATCCAGGAGCGATTGCCTCGGGTAGTTATTTCACCCGGCAGACCGTCCCTTCCGCCGGACGGTTGGAATTGGCGGAGGGCGGTGAAAGCTCGGCCGTTCTATTCGATCTGAGAACCGGACAAGCCCGCGACTTCCCCGCCGCCGATCCCGCGGAGGAATTCGGCAAGCTCGGCCACCGGTATCAGGAATGGCTGGTGGAAGGGGAATTAATCCGGGATGTGGAAAAACTGCGCAAAATCGATTACCGGGATTTTCGGAACGTGTTCCGGGGCGTGAAGCCGGAATATAAACGGGCCCACACCAAATCGGTTTTCCTGCGCCGGACGGACCTGATTGCGGCGTTCCGTTCGGCCGAAGGATTGGATCCCGCCGACCGCGAAGCGGTCCTGGCGGTGCTGGAGGGGAACGCCGACGTCTCTTGCAGGGCAGATTGACTCCTTCCGGTGTTGCGCGAAGGATCTCCGTTGCCGGCTTGGCCGACCTGAGCCCTCGCGGGATTCTTCGCCGTCCGGGGTTTGTCCACGTTCCGGTGCCGGAATCGTTCCGCGGCTTCCCCTGCTTTGAACAAATTTGATCATGATCTCGGATTTATCCACCCTGCGGGGCACTAACCGGTTTTTGGAGATCGGGTGCCGAATGGGAGGCACCACCATCGAATCGAAATATCCCGCCTTTTCGCGGTAGTGTAAATCACCTGTGTGTGTTAATCTGCAGAGAAAACGGGGGGTTGGAAAAGCGATCCCCCCAACGAAACCACCGCCGGGGAATCATAGAAGGCGCCGGAAGGTTTTTTCGAAATCCGAGGAAATCCCGCAGGATCATCCCTCGCCCCGCCGGCGCGACTCCCGGCCGGCGAGGTTGCCGGTCTGCGGGCGGATCCGCGGGATGGACACCCGCACGGTGGTCCCTTTCCCGGCCTCCGAGGCGACGGTCAGCGCCCCGTTTACTACGCGCGCCCGTTCCTCCATATTCGCCAATCCGTGAGTCTCCACCGACACCTGCCGGGCCGGTTCGAATCCGACCCCGTTGTCCGCCACTTCAAGCACGACCCGATCGCCGACCTGTGCCAGGGAGACCTTCAACCGGGTGGCGCGCGCGTGCCGCGCGACGTTCGCCAGCGCCTCCTGGGCGATGTGAAACAGCGCGTCGGCCGCGGCGGGGGCGAGCCAGCGGCCGGCTTCCTCGGAAAGCTCGGCCTCGGCGGAGATCGGCGTATTAACGCAGAATTCGCGGATCAGCATATCCAATCCGACCGCCAGGTTGTCGAAGATGAACCGCTTGGGGCGCAGGTCGGCGATGTATTCGCGGATGTCGCGGATCACCGCATTCAGCCCGGAGATCGCCCGCTCTAGTTTCGAGCGCGCCTCCGGCGACGTCTTGCCGATTTCCAACAGGCCTTCCTCCAGGCTCAAGCCGACGGCGTAGATCGACTGGATGATCCCGTCGTGCAGGTCCATCCCGATCCGCTCGCGCTCTTCCATGACGGCCAGGCGCTGAGCCTTGCGGTGAAGCAGGCCGTTTTCCACGGCCGTGCCGACGCTCAATCCGACCGCTTCGAGGAGCGCCTTCTGCCGATCGGTGAACCGCATCACCTCCGTGGAGGAGAGCATCATCACGCCTAGGATCCGCCCCTTGGAATTGAGGGGAACGCCGATCATCATCCGCAGGCCGTTGGCGCGGAAAGAATCCTCGTCAAAGCCGGGCTCGGCCGGAGGATCCACCACCACCGTGAGCTCGCGCGACGAAGCCGCCCGCCCGACCAACCCTTCGCCGTAGGCGAAGACATCCTTCTCCCAGTAGAACAAACGCAGGTCGCCGCGCTGCATCGCCATGCGCACGTCCTGGGCGTCCTCCTCCAACAGAAAGACCTGCCCGCTGAGCATCCGGAAGTGCAGCATCATGCGGTCCAGCGTGGTCGCCAGGATCCCTTCCAGTTCCAGGGTGGTGTTGGCGGCGACGGAGACGTCGTTGAAGATCGCCAGCTCCCGGTTGCGCTCGGTGAGTTCGCGCTCGTCCTCCTGCAGGTTGACCCGCGATAGCGCATTTTCAACCGCAACTCCGGCGAAGGAAGCGAGGATCTCGATCCCTTTCCGATCCTCCGGGGTGAATTCCCCTTCCCCCTGCTTATCCGCGAGAATCACCGCGCCCGCGATCTTTTCCTCCAGCCTCAAGGGAATCCCCAGGGCGGAACGGATCCCCATCCGGTTATCGGTCATGCCGGCCAAGCGGGCATCGTTCCGCACGTCCGCGGAGAACAACGGGGTTCCCTCCCGGCACAGGGCGGCGATGAGTTTCCACCATGCGGCCGGGACCGAATAAACCTCCGTATCCTGGGGGCGGGAAAAGGAATATACGAACCGGTCCAAATCCCCCTTGTCGTCCAACAGTGCGACGACGGCGTGGCGGGCGTTGGTCAGCCGCCGCGCGACGCTCGCCGTCCGGTCGAGGACGGCGTCGAGCGAGGTCTCGCGCATTAATTCCAGGCTGATTCGGTGTAAGCGGTCGACATCCGCCATCGGCCCCGGGGCGGGATTTGCCTTCATGCTCAGGATTATATAGGAAATCGGCCGGCCCGACGGCGGAAAGATCGAGGCGGTCTGGGAGACCGCCTCGATCTGCTCATACAACCAGGTTGATCAGCCTATCCGGCACGAAGATCACTTGGCGCGGGGTTTTGCCCTCCAGCCACTTGCGGACGGAGTCGCTCTCCAGCGCCAGGGCGCAGGCCGCGTCCTTCCCGGTTCCCGCCGGGAGCTGGAGCCGTTCGCGAAGCTTGCCGTTCACCTGAACCACGACGGTGACCTGCTCCTCGGCGGCCAGCGCCGGATCGAACGACGGCCAAACCTGCAGGTGGATGGATTCCGAACCCGGACCTTTGCGCCTGTGCCAGAGCTCCTCCGTCAAGTGCGGGGCCACCGGCGCCGCGAGCAGCAGCAGGACGTCGATCGCCCGCTCCCATTCCGGTGAACCTAAGAGTGTCGTCTCGCGGTATTTATAAAGCGTGTTGGTGAATTCCATCAGCGCCGAGACGATGGTGTTGAATTCGAACGTTTCGAAATCGCGGGAGACCCGCCGGACGGTCTGGTGGGTGGTGCGGGTCAGAGTCCGCGCGGCATCGGCCTCCGCCGGGGCGGAGGCGCGCTGCGGGGATTGGGTAACCAGCCCCCAGACGCGGTTGATCCAGCGGTGGGTGCCTTCGATGCCGGTCGAGCTCCACGGTGCGCCCTGATCCCAGCGGGCGAAGAACATCAGGTAGGCGCGGACGGTGTCGGCTCCGTACTTCTCCACCAGGATGTCGGGCGCGATCACGTTGCCGCGGCTCTTCGACATTTTTTCCGAATCCTCGCCGAGGATGATCCCCTGGTTGCGCAGCTGCAGCATCGGCTCGCTGCCGCGGGTGATCCCCATGTCGCGGCAGGCTTTGTGGAAGAAGCGGGTGTAGATCAGGTGCATGGTGGCATGCTCGATCCCGCCGGTGTAGCAGTCGACCGGCATCCAATACCCGTATTCCTCCGGATCGAACGCGGCCTTTTCGTTCTTCGGGCTGAGGTAGCGCAGGTGATACCACGAGGAACACATGAAGGTGTCCATCGTGTCGGTCTCGCGTTCGGCCGGACCGCCGCACACCGGGCAGGTCGTGTGCGACCAAGTCGGGTGCAGTTTGAGCGGGCTCTCCCCGGTCGGCTTCCACTCGACATCGTCCGGCAGGAGCACCGGCAACTGATCCTCTGGCACGGGCACTTGCCCATGGACCGGGCAGCGGACCATCGGGATCGGCGCGCCCCAGAACCGCTGGCGGGAAATCAGCCAATCCCGCAGGCGGTAGGAAACCGCCGGTCCGCCGGCGTTCCGCGACGCCAGCCACTCGGAAACCTTGCGGATGGCGGCCTCTCCGGGCGTTCCGGAGAATTCCATCGAGTTAATCATCGGGCCTTTCTGGTCGTGGAACAGGGCATCGCGGTAGAACTCGACCGTCCAGACCATCTCCATCAGGGTTCGTTTGTCGCGCACGTTCGCTTCCAACCCATGGCAGCGCGCCAGAATTTCCCGCTCGGATTCGAGGCCGTCCCAATCACGAATTCCGTCCTCGAAGATGAATTGCCAGCGGGTTCCGACGACCTCGTTCCAGCACCCGCTTTGCAGGTGGTTTTGGGCAATCCCGAGGTAGCGGTCGATCTTGTCCGGGGGAATGGTGATGCAAAGCGATCCGTCGCGCTCCTCAAAGGGGATCCGCTCGGCCCGCAGCGCGTCGGCCAGGCCGGGCTTCATCGTCTTCCCGAGTGCGAAGGATTTGGTCAGCCCGTCGGTGCGGCCGATCACCGGCAGGATCGGCAAGCCGTACTTCAAGGCGAAATCGAAATCGCGCTGGTCGTGCGCGGGCACGCCCATGATCGCGCCGGTGCCGTAGGTGATCAGCACGTAGTCGGCGGTCCAGACCGGAATGCGCACGCCGTTGACAGGGTTGATCGCAAACCCGCCGGTGAAGACCCCGGTCTTCTCCTTGTCCGCCGATTCGCGCTGGATATCGGATTGGCGCAGGGCCTGCTTCACGTAGGCCTCGACTTCGTTCTTGCGCTCCGGGGTGGTCAGGGTTTCCACCAGCGGATGCTCCGGCGCCAGCACCATGAAGGTGGCGCCCCACAGCGTGTCGGGCCGGGTGGTGAAGACCTCCAGCGGCGCGCCCGCCTCGGTCCGGAAGACCACCCGCGCCCCCTCGCTGCGGCCGATCCAGTTGGTTTGCAGCGTGCGCACCCGTTCGGGCCAGTCGATGCCCGAGAAATCCAACAGCTCCTCGGCGTACTTGGTCAGGCGGAAGAACCACTGCTCGAGGTTTTTTTTAATCACCGGGGTTTCGCAGCGCTCGCAGTGGCGGTCGTCGCCCCACACCTGCTCGCGCGCGAGCGTGGTGTTGCAGGTCGGACACCAATCCACCGGCGAAAGCTTCTTGTAGGCCAGCCCGTGCTGGAAGAGTTGGATGAAAAACCATTGGGTCCAGCGGTAGTATTCCGGATCGCAGGAGACGGCCTCGCGCCTCCAATCCCACATCGCGCCCATTTGGCGGAGCTGAAGGCGCATGTGGTCGATGTTCGAGTAGGTCCATGTCTTCGGGTGAATGCCGCGCTTGATCGCCGCGTTCTCGGCCGGGAGGCCGAAGGCGTCGAATCCGATCGGGAACATCACGTTCCAGCCGCGCATGCGCATGAAGCGGGCGCGCGCGTCGGAGGGGGTCATCGCGTACCAGTGGCCGATGTGCAGGTCGCCGCTTGAATAGGGCAGCATGGTGAGAGCATAGAATTTCTTACGCGAAGGATCGACGGCCGCGCGGTACAGCCCGGCCTGTTCCCACGCCGACTGCCATTTGGGTTCGATCAGCGCGGGTTGGTAGTCTTCCGGCTTGGCGGCTTGTTTGGGGAGTGCTTTCGGCGGGGCGACGACCTGCAGCGCCTTCG
This sequence comes from Anaerolineales bacterium, assembly GCA_016928575.1. Classification (NCBI taxonomy): domain Bacteria; kingdom Bacillati; phylum Chloroflexota; class Anaerolineae; order Anaerolineales; species Anaerolineales bacterium. Next base: position 46,322 of record JAFGKK010000057.1, on the reverse strand, counting down.
TCTCCTGCACGACGGCCAGCGCTCGGGCTTTGGCAGCGGCCGGCCGCCGGGTTCCCGCAGTTGCCGGTTTGGCGGACGCAGCCGCGCGCTTCGCGGAAGCCGGTTTCGACGGCGTCGACCGCTTCTTGGCGGTGGAAGTGGCGAGAGCATTTTTCTTTTTTCCTGCCGGCGCCGCGGCTTTTCGGGTTGCCGGTTTCTTCACGGCTTTGTTTTTTTTCTTTGGTGCGGGCATGCGCGACTCCTTGGCCCCTCTTGGTCCTTCCCGCATCCGCCGGGGTTCGATGAACAGGGGAGGAGGAAAAGGGAATAAAAATCCCCATCGCCAGGGGCGAAGGGGATTCGCGGTACCACCCTGATTACCCCGCATGCCATTCCGGAAGGACCAGGGTGGCGGCGGGGTCACTTATCTGCTGTAACGGGCATACCCGCCTCAGGTTACTCTTGTTCACCTGCGGGGCGCGGCCCCTTGGGAGAATGCCCAGGGACGATCCGGCGAGTTCGGCCTGTTGCGCTCCGCGGGCGCGGACGGGGCTTGCACCCTTGCACCCCGATCTCTGGCGGACGGCTTACTGCTCCGGGTTGACGCCGACCATGAATTTCTTGCCACCCAACTATAAAAGGGTTCCGTCCGTTTGGCAAGGGAGGGGCCGGTCGCCGACCCTAAGGGTTCTTAAGGGTTGGCGCAACCCTTGGGAACCCTAAGGGTTCCCAAGGGTTCCCAAAAACGCCGGAGAGCGGTCCGCACACTTTTCGGTTGCGGCTGGGATCCGGACCAAGGGGCGGAACGGCGCGGAAGTATAATCGGAACGATTCTCCAATTTCCGAGTGCCCACCGTGCCGACCGACCTGCTGGTGACCAAGCTGATCCGCCCCCCCGTCCCGTCCGGATGGATCCCCCGCGAGCGGCTCCTCCGTCAATTGAACGCGGGCCTTGCACGCCGCTGGATCCTGGTCTCCACCCCTCCCGGATTCGGCAAAACCACGCTCCTCAGCTCCTGGGCGGAGGAATTGGCGGTACCGTCCGGATGGCTGGCGCTGGATGAAGGCGACAACGACCTCTCCCGATTTCTGGAATACCTGACGGCGGCGGTCTGCGGCGTTCCGGCGGACGGACAAGACCCGATTCCTCCCTTCCTCCGGCCTCCCCGGGAACTCGCCGAATCCGTCGTCACCGGCCTGATTAACCGGCAGGCGAAGGCGGCCTCGCCCTTCGTCCTGATTCTCGACGATTACCACCTGATCGCCGAGGATCGGATTCATCAAGCGCTGCTCTACTTCCTCGATCACCTTCCGCCCGGCCTGACCTTGGTTCTCTCGTCGCGGGCGGATCCACCCTTCCCCCTCGGCCGCTACCGGGCGCGCGGGGACCTGCTGGAACTGCGCCAGGAAGACCTGCGGTTGACGGTCGAGGAAACCGCCGCATACCTCCGCCGAAGCATGACGGTCGAGATCCCCCAAACCGATATTCACGCCCTGTCTGAGTACACCGAGGGATGGCTCGCCGGGATGCAGTTGGCCGCGGTTTCGATGCAGCGGGATGAGAATCCGTCGGCGTGGATCCAATCGATTAAAAGCGGGAACCGGTATATTTTGGATTATTTAATGGACGAGGTCTGGCGGCGCCAGCCGCCGGAAATCCGGAATTTTCTTTTACGGACGTCCCTCTTGAACCGATTTACGGCAGGGTTATGCGAAACGGTCGGCGCCGGCGGGGCGCCCGTACTCGAGCAGCTGGAAAAATCCAACTTGTTTATCAGCCCGTTGAATAAAGACCGGACCTGGTACCGATACCACCGGTTGTTCGCCGATATGCTTCAGCGCCGCCTGCTCCAGGAACGCCCGCGGGATATTCCCGGCCTGCACCGCACGGCCGCGGACTGGTTTGAAGCTAATGGAGAAATCGAAGAAGCGGTGAAGCATTTGCTCCCGATCGGCGAGTACGAGCGGGCGGCCGGGCTTATCGAAGACGGCGCCGAGGAGTACATCCTTCGCGGGAGGACCGCCGCCTTCCTGCGGTTGTTGGAAGGGATTCCGGCCGAAACGCTTGACCGACATGCGCTGCTTTGCATTTACCAGGCCTGGGCCTATCTTCAAAGCGGAAGATCGACGGAAGAGACTGAGGAGCGGCTGCGGGCGGCCGAAGCCGGCGGACTCGACCGTGCCACCGCCGCCAAAGCCACCGCCGTGCAGGCGATGATCGAATACGTTCGCGGGAACCTGCCCCTCGCCGTTCGGCTGGCGGAACAAGCGCTCGAAGGCATCGAGGAAGACAACCTTTCCCTCTGGAGCATCGCCGGCTTGAGCCTGGGGTCGTCGCGCCTGGCGGAAGGAAACATGGAAGAAGGCTTGAGAATCTTCTCCGAAATCGCCCGCCGGGCGGAGAAAAACCGCACCCCGGTTATCGCCGCCATGGCGCTGGCGGGATCTGCCAAGCTTTGGATCCGGCGCGGCCGGCTGCGAGAAGCGTTTTCCCTGGCGTGCAAAGCGCTGGACTTGGCCGCCGAGGCGCCGGGAAGACCCACGCCCGCCGCCGGGTTGGCGCTGATCGTCACCGGCGAATTGCACCGCGAATGGAACGATCTCGCGGCAGCCGACAGCGAACTGGCGCAGGCGATCGCCCTGGTTCGGCCGTGGACCGAATCGCGGCTGGTGGACGCCCTCCTCGTCCTGAGCCGAATCCGTTTCAGCCAAGGCGATTGGAACGGAGTGCGGGAAGCGCTGCGCGAAGCCCGGATCTCGGCCGACCGCACCCGGATCACGGCCGTCGACGATTTCGCCGTGGCCCTGCAGGAAGCGCAGTTGGATCTTGCACTCGGCGACGGGGACAGCGTGCGCCGCTGGATCCGCGAGCGGGGGGTGGAGACGGACCGCGGTCCGGCGGATGTCCGGCGAAAGGGAAATCCCGACGACCTGCATATCCGCAAATACGAACACATCGGACTGGCGCGCTGGTACATCTTCCGCCGCCAAGCCGCCAAGGCGCTGACGCTCCTGGACGCCTGGCTGCCGGAAGCCGAACAACTGCAGCGAGTGGACTTGGTCCTTCAGATCCTCGTCCTCAAAGCGTTGGCCTGGCAAACCTCCGGCAACCTTTCCAAGGCGTGCTCCCATTTGCAGGAAGCTTTCCGCATCGCCGAACCGGAAGGATACGTCAGACTCTTCGCCGACGAAGGCGCCGCGATGGCGCACCTCCTGCGCGAGATGATCGCCCGCGGCCTGTCGGCCGGGTATGCCGAGAAATTACTGGCCGCCTGCCCGCCCACTCCGCCCTCATCCGCCTCCGGAAAACCGCCCCTGCTCAGCCGGCGCGAGCTGGAAGTGCTCAAGCTGATCGCGGAGGGGCTTTCGAATGCGGAGATCGCAAAACGCTTATCGCTTTCCCCAGGCACGGTTAAGGTTCACACCCGCAATATCTACGGCAAGCTCGGCGTGAAGAGCCGAACCCAGGCGCTGGCAAAAGCCAAAACCGCCGGATGGCTTGGGTAACTCCCACCCCCTAACAAAACAACGGAATTACCACCGCTTCTACCACTTTCGGGATATGGCGGATCTCCGCCCATGCAATACACTGGAAACGAAAGTCCAGGGAGGCTGAAGCATGGATCGGCGGATCGGGGAAACGCAAAGCGGCTGGCGGACAGGGCGAGACCGTCGCGCGGTTTATGAAATCCGGATCGAGGGACGGTTGGATCCCGCTTGGTCGGATTGGCTGCAAGGGATGGCGGTTTCCTTCGTCGAGACGGAAACCGGCGCCTCCGAAACGGTTCTCTACGGCCCCCTGCCCGATCAGTCCGGTCTGCGCGGGATCCTGGGAAAGATTTGGGACCTGGGCGCCATCATCCTCCTGGTGAGACGCCTGCCGGCCGACGGCATGAAAGGAGAATCACACCATGACGGATAAACCGAACACCGAGACTTTCCACGAGGATTCCTTCGTTTTTCCGCTGTCTGCGCCGGGCCAGACAATCGCCTCCGCCGGCGGGAAGGCGTATTCCTTGGCCCGGATGATATCCGCCGGCCTTCCGGTTCCAGACGGGTTTACCGTCGCCACCGACGCCTACGCACGATTCGTGGAGGACAATCAGCTCGCGGAGGGAATTCGCTCGGCGCTTCAGCCGGCGGATCCCGATGCTCCGGCCTCGTTGGAAAAATGTTCGCAAGCCATCCAGGCCTTGTTCCTTTCCGCGGAGATGCCGCCGGAGATCCGGAGCGCGGTTGCGGCGGCCTATGCGGCCCTTCCCGGCCGGGATCCCGCCGTCGCCGTGCGTTCCTCGGCGACTGCGGAGGATTTGCCCGAGTTGTCGTTTGCCGGCCAGCAGGAGACTTTCCTCAACGTCCGCGGAGCCGAAGCCGTCTTGGGATCCGTCCGGCGCTGTTGGGCTTCGCTGTGGACCGCCCGGGCGATCGGGTACCGGATCCGAAACCGCATTCCGCACGAAGATGTCCGCCTGGCGGCGGTCGTGCAGGAATTGATCGCCGCCGAGGTGTCGGGGGTTTTATTCACCGCCAATCCGATGAACGGAAGGCGCGACCAAGCCGTGATTAACGCCGCCTGGGGGCTCGGGGAAACCGTCGTCGGCGGGTTGGTGTCGCCGGACACGGTCACGGTCGATAAACTACGAAGGAAAATCCTCACCCGGGAGACCGCCGAGAAGCAGGTGATGACAGTGTTGCTCGACCGCGGAACGGAGGAACAGCCGGTTCCCGAGCGGCGGCGAAGGCTTGCGGCGATCGGGAACCGCCAAGCCTTGGAGCTGGTCAAACTCGGGGCGCGCGTGGAGCGGATGTACGGCGCGCCGATGGATATCGAATGGGCGATCCGCGGCGGAAAAATTTACCTGCTGCAAGCGCGGCCGATCACCGCCCTGCCCCGGCAGGAAGAACCCATCCAAGCGTGGGAGCTTCCCGACCCGAAGGGCCAATACATGCGCACCAGCATCGTCGAATTGCTTCCGAGGCCGATCAGCCCGCTGTTCGCCACGCTGGGCATCCGGCATTTTCTGGAAGGCAACCGCCGGATGGCCAAGGATCTGTTCGGCTCCGAAAAGGTCATCCCGGACAACTACCTTCTGACCATCGGCGGATTCGCCTATATGAAGGTCAGCTTTTCGCCCTCCGAATGGTGGGCGATGCTGCGCTACATGGTGCCGAACATGCTGCCGTTGCTGCGCAAGGGCCTGCCGTACTGGCGGAAGGTCGGCATCCCGGCGTACCGGGATGCCATCGCCCGCTGGGAAGGAAAAACGCCCTCTACGCTTTCCGCCCACGAGCTTCTGGACGGCGCCCACGACGTCCTCGGCGGATACGCCGTGCACTTAGGCGCGCTGATGGCCAGCACGATGGGCCCGTCCGCCGGCAGCGAGGGCCTCTTCACGCAGGTTTACGAAAAGTTGGTCAAGCGCACAGGCGATCCGCCGGCTTCGACTTTCCTGATGGGGTTTGAAAACGCCCCTCTGCGCGCCGAAAAGAACCTCCACGACCTGGCGATGGAATCCAAACAGAAAGAGGCGCTGGCAGGGTATCTGACCGGAACCTGCGCCGCGGATATCGTCGCCGCCTATACCAGCGGCGTGGTTCCCCCCGGCGTACCCTCCGCGGATTGGGAGGAATGGCGGCGCAAAATGGAAGACCATCTCCGGCGCTTCGGGTATTCGATCTACAACATGGATTTTGCGGAGTCCCTGCCGATGGACGAACCCGGACCGATCGTGGAGAACCTCAGGCTGTATCTCGGCGGCAAGACCCGCAGCCCTTACGAGCGGGAGAAAGAACTGCGGGAGGCGCGGGAACAAGCGCTGGCTTCCGTGCGTGCGCGGCTCGGCGGATGGAAGCGCTGGGCCTTCGAGAAGGCTCTGAGCTGGGCCCAGTCGCAGGCGCCGCTGCGCGAGGACGGGATCGCCGAAATCGGCCGGGGATACCCCTTGCTGCGCGGCCTGCTTTTCGAACTCGGAAGACGCCTGACTCAAAAAGGAATGATCTCCGACTCCGGGGGGGTCTTCTGGCTGGAGGAAGCGGAACTGGAAGCCGCCGCAAACGCCCTGGATAACGGACAACCGCTGCCGGACAGCAAACAGCTTGCCCAACGCCGGCATGACCTATGGAAAATCCGCCGGACCGTCGTACCTCCGCCGGCGTTGCCGCCCTCCAGCAAATTTTTGGGCATCAACGTCGACTCGTTCCTGGCGGCGGACGACAGCAAACAGGCTGAGAACCTCCTGCACGGAATCGGAACCAGCTCCGGCGTCGTCACCGCGGCCGCCCGGGTTCTGCGCGGACCGGAAGATTTCGACCAGATGCGGCAGGGCGAGGTTCTGGTCGCCGCGATCACCACCCCGGCCTGGACGCCGCTCTTCTCCCTGGCCTCGGCCGTGGTCACAGATATCGGCGGACCGCTCAGCCACAGCTCGATCGTCGCGCGCGAGTACGGCATCCCGGCCGTGCTGGGAATCGGCGTGGCGACCAAGCGGATCCGCAGCGGGCAGACCGTCACCGTCGACGGCGGTGCGGGCACCGTCACGCTCGGCGGGAATTGATCCTTGCTGCAAACGCGCCGCCCCCCCCCGGCGCCCCCCAATCCGAAGGGAATAAGGACACCGGGGGGCGGCTTTCTCAGCGGTCTGATGCAGAGGATGGGAAGCAAAGATGTTCACGGGGATGAATAAAAACGTCGCAATCCTTTCCTTGACCCTGATCGTCGTCTCGCTCGGCTTCGGGATGGTCATCCCCGTCTTTCCGTTTCTGATTTCCGACCTGGGAGGCGGCGGGACCGAGCTCGGCTTGCTGGTGGCAGTCGCCGCCGCGACCGAGCTCCTGTTCGGGCCGATGTGGGGCGGACTCTCAGACCGCATTGGACGAAAACCGGTGCTCGCCCTGGGGATGTTCGGCTTCGCCGTTTCGCTGATCCTCTTCGGAATTGCCACGGAGCTTTGGATGCTGTACCTGTTCCGCGCGCTGTCGGGGATCCTGACCGCAGCGGCTTCATCGAGCGCGATGGCCTACGTCGGCGACAGCATCCCGCAGAAGGAGCGCAGCGGCGGGATGGGAATCCTCGGCGCGGCGGGCGGGCTGGGCCTGATCCTCGGCCCGGGATTCGGCGGAGCGCTGGCGACCGTCTCGCTCCCGACGCCGTTCTTCGCCGGGGCGGGAATAGCCCTGGTCACCGTCCCGCTGGTCCTTGCGTTTCTGCCCGAATCGCTCCCAGCCGGCGGACGGCCGGCCGGGAACGCGTCGGAGAGGCCAAACCTGCATCGGGCGGTATCCGACCTCCGGCGGAGCCCGGTCTTTTTCTTATTGTTTCTGGCTTTCCTCGCCAGCTTCGGTTTGGCCAACTTCGAAGCGGTGTTCGGCTTGTACGGATTGGTGAAATTCCAACTCGGCCCCGGGGAAATCGGCGTCCTGCTGACCGTCATCGGGCTGGTATCCACCCTGGGCAAGATCTTCACCGGCGCGCTCACCCTGCGCTGGGGCGACCCGGCCATGATCAAAGGCTCGCTTCTCGCCGGCTCGATCGGCTTTCTGGTCCTGCTGGCCGCCAGTTCCTACCTTACGATCATTCTTGCGACCGGCTTCTTCATCCTCTCGAAGACTTTTCTCCGGCCGTCGGTGCTCTCCCTCACCTCGCGCCGGGCGACGCTCGGCCAGGGCATGACTATGGGGTTGAGCAACTCCGCGATGAGCCTCGGCCGGATCGCCGGCCCGCTGTGGGCCGGGCTCGCCTTCGACCTCGACATCCACTATCCCTATCTCTCCGGCGCGGGGATCCTGTTCGTCGGGTTCCTGGCAAGTCTGGCCGCCTTGGCGTCCCGCGCGTCGCCCCCCGCCCGCGCCGGAACCTCCTGACCGAATCCACCCAAAAAGCCGCCTCCCAAAAAACGGTTGAGAGTCCGGCGGGATGGACGTACACTATTAACCGAAACCCGCACTGCCGGATTCGACCGGGAGGGCTATGAATCCGTTGGACATCCGGACCGTGATGGCCAGCTACATCTTCAGCAACGCGATTTGCCTGCTGGTAATTTTTCTCATGTGGAGGCAGAACCGGACGCGGTTTTCCGGACTCGGCTTTTGGCTGGCGGATTACAGCATGCAATTCGCGGCCGTCGTGTTGATCGCCGTGCGAACATGGATTCCGGAAATCGTGGCGGTTCTGCTCGGCAACGGACTGGTCGTCGCGGGGACCATCTTGTTGCTCTTGGGATTGGAGCGTTTTCACGGGAAACGGGGACCCCAAATCCACAACGCCCTGCTCCTGGCGGTTTTTCTCGCCCTCCAGGTCTATTTCTACGTCTTCTCGCTGAACCTAACAGCCCGCAACATCAACCTTTCCCTCGCCCTGACGGCGGTTTGCGGCCAATGCGCCTGGCTAATGCTGAGGCGGGCGGATCCACAGATGCGCCCTAACGCCCAAACCGCGGGAATCATCTTCATCGGCTACGTCCTTGCCAGCGTGTTCCGCATCGCGGCGGACCTGGCTGTCCCATCCAGCAACGATTTCTTCCAATCCGGGATCTACGACACCCTGGTGCTGATGACCTACCAGATGCTGTTCGTCGCGCTCACCTTCAGCCTCTTCCTGATGGTGAACCGCCGGTTGAGATCGGATTTGGAGGAGGATATCGCCGTGCGGGGGCGGGTCGAGGAGAATTTTCGGGTCGCGCAGGAAAAAATGGCCACGGCCTTCCATGCCAGCCCGGACGCGATCCTGATCACCCGCCTGCGCGACGGGAAGCTGCTGGAGGTCAACGACGGTTTCGACCGGCTGTCGGGATACGCCCGCGACGAGGCGATGGACAGCTCCACCCTCCAGCTTTCCCTGTGGGCGGACCCACGCGAGCGCGAGCGGATGGTCGCCGCGCTCGCCAAGGAAGGCCGGCTGCACAATTTTGAAGCCGATTTCCGCAGGAAATCCGGGGAAGTCCTGCATTGCCTGATATCTGCCGAGACGATCGAGTTGGCCGGCGAGCCGCACATCCTTTCGATCGTCCGCGACGTCAGCGAGTGGCACCGGGCCCGCGAAATCGTCCGCCTGCGGCTGGACCTTTGGGAATATTCGGCGAACCACACCGTCGAGGAATTAATGCGCAAGGCGCTCGACGAGATTGAGGACCTTACCGGCAGCGCGATCAGCTTCTACCATTTCGTCATGGAGGACGAAAAAACCCTCGCCCTGCAAGCCTGGTCCACCCGGACCCTGCGCGAATTCTGCCGGGCGGAAGGCAAGGGTATGCATTACGAATTGGACCGGGCGGGCGTTTGGGCGGACGCCGTCCGCCTGCGGAAGCCGGTCATTCACAACGACTATGCGGCGCTCCCCGGTCGGAGAGGCATGCCGCCAGGGCACGCCGCCGTGCACCGCGAGCTGGTGGTGCCGACCCTGCACGGCGGGCGGATCGTTTCGGTGCTGGGGATCGGCAACAAACCCTCGCCGTACGACGAGCGCGACGCCGTCCTGTTGGATTCGATCGCCGACATCATCTGGACGATCGTCGACCATAAGCGGACCGACGAGGAAATCCACCGGCTGCAGCGGCGGCTGGAGGAGATGGCCGTCCGCGATTCGTTGACCGGACTCTTCAACCGCCACTACCTCGACATTACTCTCCAGCGCGAATTGGCGCGCGCGGCGCGCGAAAAATACGCTGTCAGCTTCATCCTGCTCGACATCGACCACTTCAAGCGGGTCAACGACACCTTCGGCCACAAGGCCGGAGACGGGGTGCTCCGGGAGCTGGCCGGCCTGCTGTTGAAGAACAGCCGGGCCAGCGACATCATTTTCCGCTACGGCGGGGAGGAATTCCTCGCCATGCTTCCCAAGGTCAAGCCCGATGCGGCCTTCCGCGTCGCCGAAAAATGGAGGACCGGATTCCGGAACGCGACCATGCTGCTGGAGTACGGCGGTGTGCAGGCCACCATCTCCTTGGGGATCGCGGCCTTCCCGGCGCACGGAGGATCCGCCGCGGAGTTGATCGCCGCCGCGGACCGGGCGCTGTACCTGGCGAAAACCTCGGGCCGCAACCGGTCCGCCGTCTATCAGAGAACAGAGCCGCCGGCGGCCGCCTGAATCTCCGCCGGCCGGACCGGATTGGTCCTTCCTGCGCGACGGGCGTACACTGTTCCCGGGCGCCCTCTCCGCCGATCCTGCGAGGTGCCGGATGGATCCGTTTTACCTCCTGGTCGTCATCATCAGCTACACCGTCCTCAACGCCGTCTGCCTGGCCGTCATTTTCACCCTCTGGCTGAGGAGCCGGAACCGGTTTTCCGGAACCGGATTCTGGCTGGGAAGCTACTTCTTGGAGTTCATCGGGGCGTTCCTGATTCTCTTCCGCGACCGGCTTCCGGAGGCGGTGCCGGTGATCGCCGGGAACGGGCTTCTGATCGCCTGCGGCGTTTTTCTCTTTATCGGCCTGGAACAGTTTGTGGGCAAACCCGGGCCGCAATGGCAAAATGCCCTTCTGTTTGCGGCTTTCCTCTCAACGCATGCCTTTTTTTTCTTCGGGAATCCTTCCCTCGCCGCGCGCAACATCAACGTTTCGATCGCCTCGTTGGCCGTCTGCGGACAATGCGCCTGGCTGGTGTTCCGCCGGGCCGATCCGAGCATGCGCCCGCTCGGCTGGGGCGCCGGCCTCGTCTTCCTCGGCTTCTGCCTGACGGCGCTGGTGCGGATCGCGGTGAACCTCCTCCTGCCGGTCGGCGAATATTTCTTTCGCTCCAACGACCTGGACCTGACGGCGCTGATCGTTTACCAGATGTTGTTCGTCGCCCTGACCTTCACCCTTTCCCTGATGGTAAACCTGCGCCTCTCGGCCGACCTCGAGCGGGATATCCTCATCCGCCGGCAGGTGGAGCAGGCGCTGAGGGAAAGCGAAGAAAAATTCTCCAACGCCTTCCGTTTCAGCCCGTCAGCCATCGTCATCTCCGGCGCCCGCGACGGCCGCCTGCTCGACGTCAACGACAGCTTCTGTAAGCTTTCGGGGTACGCCCGCGAAGAGGCGCTCTCCAGTCTCCTGCTTCCCCGGTCGCTGTGGGCGGATCCGCGGGACGAAGAAGAGTGCTTTACCCTGCTGCAGAAAAACCGCCGCGTGCGCAACCTGGAGTACAACTTCCGGACCAAGGAGCGGGGCGTCCGACAATGCCTGTATTCGGGTGAGATCATCCTGCTCGCGGGGGAACCCTACATTTTATCCGTCGTCAGCGACATCACGGAGCGGAAACGGGTGGAGCAGGATCTCCGCCGCAGCGAAGCCAATTTCCGGGAAGTGTTCGAAAGCTCCGCCCAGGGGCTCTTCATCCTCGACGTGCTGGAAGACGGCGGCATCCGCATCCGCGAAAGCAACTTTGCGATGGAAAAAATGACCGGAGCTCCCCGCGAATCCCATGACGGAATATCCCTCGTGCAGGCATTTCCCGAAAAAACGGCGGCGGAGATGCTGGCCTCATGCCGGCGCTGCCTGGAGGAGGGCAAGCCGATCACCCTGGAACAGGGCTTCGACCTGCCCGCCGGCCGAAAATTCGTCCACACCACCCTGTCGCCCGTGCGCGAAGAATCCGGCCGCATCTACCGCATCATCGGCAGCGCGCTGGACATCTCGGAGCGGAAGTGGTCCGAGGAGACCCTGCGCCTGCGGATCAACCTGTGGGAATACTCCATCGACCACACGGTGGAGGCATTGATGCAGAAAGCCCTCGACGAAATCGAAGCGATTACCGGGAGTTCGATCAGTTATTACCATTTCCTTGCGGAAGACGAAACCACCCCCTCGTGGCAGGCTTGGTCGACCCGTACCCGCCGCGAGGCCTGCCGCGCGCAGGGCGGCGGCAGGCACTTCCCGCTGGAGCGCGCCGGCGCATGGGCGGATTGCCTCCGCAACCGCACGCCGGTCATCTACAACGATTTCGAATCGCTCCCCGACCGAAAAGGAATGCCGGACGGCCACCCGCCGATCGTCCGCGAACTGGCCGTCCCGACCTTCCACGGCGGAAGAATCGTTTCCGTCCTCGGGATCGGAAACAAGCCTGTGCCCTACACCGCGTCCGACGCCGAACTGCTTTCTTCACTGGCCGACATCGTCTGGGTGATCGTCGATCACAAACGCACGGAGGAGGAGATTCAGCGGCTGAAGACCCAGTTGGAAGAGATGGCGGTCCACGATTCACTCACCGGGCTGTACAACCGCCACTACCTGGAAGCCACCCTACGCCGTGAGCTGGCGGTGGCGGCGCGCGAAAAATATCCGGTGAGTTTCGTGATGATCGACATCGACTGCTTCAAGGGGGTGAACGACGCCTTCGGCCACAAAGCCGGAGATGCGGTGTTGCAGAACCTCGCCGCGCTGCTGACGGAAAACAGCCGCGCCAGCGACATCATCTTCCGATTCGGCGGCGAAGAATTCCTCGCCATCCTGCCCAAGGTGCGGGTCGAACTGGCGCATCAGATCGCCGAAAAGTGGCGCCGCAATTTTCTGGAGACCACGGTCCTCCTCGGCTACGGCGGCGTGAAAGCCACGATCTCCTGCGGGGTGGCCGCCTATCCGAGGCACGCAACCGCCGGCGCGGATCTGATCGCCTGCGCCGATCAGGCGATGTACCAGGCCAAAGCCTCCGGTCGCAACCGATCGGCGATCTGGAAACCGCCAAGGAAAAAAAGGGGAAACCTCTCCAAGGAATGAAATCCGCGGATCCACGGCCGGAGCGGGCGTGAAACACAAACGGCCGCAACCTTCGGTTGCGGCCGTTTGTGTTGTGGTGGACCCAGAGGGATTCGAACCCTCGGCCTTCTCAATGCCATTGAGACGCGCTCCCAACTGCGCTATGGGCCCAAGCCAGCGGCAATTTTACCCGCCGAACCGCCGGGCGTCAACGACTTTTCCGCACCCGCCCTGCCGCCGACGGTCCCGATTGTGCAATCCCTTTGCCGCCGCAAAACCGCAGCCGCGGCCGCCGCTCGTGTTCGGCAGGGACCGCGGCTGTGTTCCTGTGGACCTGGAGGGATTCGAACCCTCGGCCTCTTCAGTGCGATTGAAGCGCGCTCCCAACTGCGCTACAGGCCCGTCTGCAAGGGGGGTATTCTACCCCGGGAAATTTCCCAGTGTCAAGCAAAAGCGAATTCCACTGTTTTGCCGTTTTCGGAATCCGAATCCCCTCCCGGCAGAAACCGCCGCCGTTTCCGCCTCCCCCCGGGTGTTTTCCCCTCCTCCGATCACGCCCGCCGCGGAAGGTCCTTTCTTTCTATTCTCCCGCAGCCGGAGGGCGAAAAGCAGCCATGCCAGGAGCAACACCAGAGTCCAATACGACGCGCTGCACTGATAGTTCAGCTCGCGGAAAGGGATCAGGAGAAAGGGGAGATTTACCAAGGCCGCAAGAAGGATTCCTTCCCCGCGCCGGAGCACCAGCATGGGAACGACGCCCAGCGCGTAGACGATGAGGACGTTGTTCCCCGCGGCGTACGGAGCCAGAAGCAGCGAGGCGGCAAGGAGGAAACCGAACGCCTCGCGCGAAAACCCGCGCAAGTGCCGGGCGCAGACAAACACCGTCGCCGCAGCCATCCCGCACCAGATCAAGCAAGCCGCCCATGGAATCCCGATCAACCGCTGGGCGGTGGCAAGCAGCGAGCTGTCCATGATGCTGCCGCGAAAGGGAGAGGTGACGATCGACAACAGCCATTCGCGCCCCCGCCAAGCCATCGCCGGCAGGCCGACCGCCGCCGCTGTCCCGAGCGCGCCCGCCCCCCTCCGCGGGAACCATTCCTTGCCCGCCAATAGCGGGAGGGCCAGGATCAGGATCCATGTTTCCTGGACCTTGGTGGCGGCAAGCAATAGGCCGACGCCCGCCAGAACCGGTTTTTTCCCGATCAGCCCCCTTTCCAGGATCACCAGCCCCGCGAGGACGAGAAATTCGATATTCCCGTCGGCGATCGTCCTCAGGGCGGGATAGGAAAGCGCCAACGCAAAGATCGCCAAGATTCGCGTTCTCCCGGGCCTGGTTCCCCCGGGCAGGCACAGGGACAGGACCGCAAGCGTTAAGAAGGCAATCACTCCCCATCCGGCTCCCATCGGGATTTGGGCAAGCGGCAGCAGGAGCGCCGCGCTCCACGGCGGGTAGCGCAGACCGTTCTCGACGGCGTAGGCCAGATCCCAATCCTCCAGTCCGGCCCGGATGCTGATCCAATCCAGGGCGAGGGTTGTGCCCTCCGTCGGCATGTGCAGAAAGAAGCCCACGATGAGAAGCAGAGCCGCGGCCAGCGCAATCGCGGCGGCCAGCCAGGACAACATCGGCGGACGGCGGGATTTCATCTTGGCCGCATGCCTTCCCGCCTCCCTCTGCCCGGAGTGTGCCGCCATCGACCTTGCCCCAAGCAATCAGCGTGGTCACGCATCGGAGGCGCGCTTGGCCGGGACGCCCATTCCCGACCGATCCTCCGGGGCGCCGCCTTCCAGCCAGACCTCCACCGTCCGGCCGACCCGTTCCAGGCTGGCGGCGGATATTTTATCCAGCGTGTCCTCCGTCGTATGCCAGAAGGGAAAGTCGAAATCGATGATGTCCACCGCCGGAATGCCCAGCTCGCGGAACGGTATGTGATCGTCGATCATGCGGTATTTCTCCTCGGCGATGAAGAAGGCCCCGAATCCCAAAGCATCGGCGGCGGCCCAGATCTCCCCGCGCAAGGCCGGATCGGAATTTCGTTCCAGATAAATCTGTTGGTCGGCATCCCCGATCATGTCGACTAGGATCATCGCCGTAAATTGCGCGCCCGCGGCCATGTCCTGGCGGACGCGCCGGGCGAACTGCCGCGAACCGGCGATCCAATCCCAACCGTCAAGACCGCCGTTGTCTTCCGCGTCGAAGAACACCAGCCAGACCTGGCGCCGCTCCCAATCCAGCTCCAGCGTGCGGGCCAGCTCCAACAGGACGGCGACGCCGGAGGCGCCGTCGTTGGCGCCCAGCACCGGCTCCGGGCAGCCTCCGCGGGGCTGATCGGCGCAGCGGCGCGAGTCGTAATGCGCGCCCAGAAGCAGGATCGGTCCGCCGCCTTTCCGGCCGACGACGTTCCGTACCGGCGTATTCATATATTCGCCTTCGTCGAAGAAGGAATCCCACCCCGCCGCCGATACTTCCGCGGCGATCCAATCGCCTGCTTTGCGGTTGGCGTCCGTACCGGAAACCCGCGGCCCGAAATCCAGAAACTCCCGCGCCAGGGAGAATGCCCGCTCCCCGGAGAAGTCGCGCGGCGCCGCAGGCATGCAGGCGGAGAAAGCGGCGATTGCGGCTGAACAAAGCGTCACGCGGATGACGATCCGTTCCGGCCATCCCCTACCGTTGGCCTCTAGTTTGGTCATTGCGTCCATCCTCGCAACAGAACTTTCAACGGATTCGCGGGCGGCGTCCGTCCAAAAGCGGAGCCCTCCTTCCCGCCGGAGGGATTGCAGGCCCGCGCCGGATCGGACAGGACCGCCGAGGGCCGGCGGCCGGTGCAATCCGACGAACGGGATTAATCCTGCAACCCGCCCCGCTCGATCCAACCCTCAAACGCCCGGTATGCCCGCTCGGCATGCGCTTGGTTGCGTTCCAGCCGGCGCTTTCGTTTGATCCGCACCGGCGGCAGCAGGCCGAAATTGGTCTTCATCGGCTGGAAGTGGGATTCCTCCGCCCGGGTGACGTACAGGCACAGCGCGCCGAGCATCGTCTCCGGCGGCGGTACGATCGGCGCGAGTCCGCGGAGCAGGCGCGCGGCGTTGCGCCCGGCCAGCAGGCCGGTGCCGATGTTCCCAACGTACCCCTCGACGCCGGTCAACTGTCCGGCAAAGAATAGGTCCGGACGGTCCCGGAACTGCAGGGTCGCCAGCAAAAGGCGCGGCGCGTTGAGGAACGTGTTGCGGTGCATTTGCCCATAGCGGACGAACTCCGCCCGCTCCAGCCCCGGGATCATGCGGAACACCCGCCGCTGTTCGGCTTCTTTTAAATTGGTTTGAAATCCGACCAGGTTGTAGAGCGTCCGCGCGGCGTTTTCCTGCCGCAATTGGACGACCGCGCAGGGCTTTTCGCCGGAACGCGGATCGCGCAATCCGACCGGCCGCAGCGCCCCGTAAGCCAGAGTCTCCGGCCCCCGCCGCGCCAGGATCTCGACGGGCAAACAGCCTTCGAAAAACCTGGGCGTTCCGGCGCGCACGCCGCGGCGGATGTCTTCCTCAAACGGTTGGAGGGGGATGGTCTCCGCGCGCGCCAACTCCTCCACCAGGCGCGCATACTCTTCGCCGTTCAACGGACAGTTCAGATAATCCGCGGAAAGGCTGTTGCGCGAATCGGAAAAAGCTATCCGGCGGTCGATGCTCTCCGCGACGACGATCGGGGCGACGGCGTCGTAGAAATACAGGTGATCGACTCCGGTCAGCGTGCGGAGCGATTCCGACAGTGCCGGGGAGGTAAGCGGACCGGTGGCGACGACCGCCGGACCCGACGGGATCTGCACGGCTTCCTCCCGGACAACCTCGATCCGCGGATGGGCGAAGATTTTTTCGGTCGCCAACCGCGCGAACCGCTCCCGGTCCACCGCCAGCGCGGCGCCGGCCGGAACGGCGCACTCCCTGGCGCAAGCCATCAACAGCGACCCCATCCGCTCGAGTTCGTGCTGCAGTACGCCGGCGGCCCTATCGGGAAGGGCCGATCCGAGGGAATTGGAGCAAACCAATTCGGCCAGGTCGCCGCCGCGATGGGCGCCGGTGGCGTTCCCCGGCCGCATCTCCACCAGCCGAA
Organism: Anaerolineales bacterium; assembly: GCA_016928575.1. Classification (NCBI taxonomy): domain Bacteria; kingdom Bacillati; phylum Chloroflexota; class Anaerolineae; order Anaerolineales; species Anaerolineales bacterium. The sequence continues at coordinate 29,576 of JAFGKK010000057.1, read as the reverse complement.
CGGCGATGCCGCGCTCGGCCGCCTGCCAGGCCGCTTCGCTGCCGGCCAGCCCGCCGCCCAAAACCGTCAACGTCGGTGCGCGCGCTTGATCCGCCATATCCGAGGATTGTAATCCGCACCCAACGCGGAAAGCCAGGCCGACCGTCGTTCCGGATTCCCGCCCGTCCCGCCGCCGGAATTGCGCGGACACGTTTGCGGGACATCCTCCAGCCCCGGGCGCCCCTGTTCCCACGAACCGGGGATGTCCCTTTTTTCCGGGATGGATCAAGGAGGTCAAAACCGGAATCGGCAACGCTTTGCATCGCAGTTTCCATCCATGGAGTCCGCGGAAGATCACGGGGTCGAATACAACCTTCCGAGTTCTCCGCGGATCCGGAGGGAGCCGACACCGGGGTTGACACCCCTCTCGGCCGCGGTGATAATCGCCCCCATCCACCCCCCAGCCGGCGTGTCAATCGTCCGGCGGATTCGACCGATCGGAGACTCCCATGGCACAAGATCTGCTCAAAAGGATTCAAGACGACCGCGTAAAATTCATCTGCCTGCAGTTCACCGACGTCACCGGCACGGTGAAAAGCACCGATATGCCCGCCGACCGGTTGCACGACGTCCTGGCCAACGGAGTCTGGTTCGACGGCTCGTCGGTGGAGGGATTTGCGCGAATCCAGGAATCCGACATGTTGTTGCGCCTGGATCCGGACACCTATCGGGTGCTGCCGTGGAGCGAGCCCGAGCGCAAGCGGGCGAGGATCCTATGCGACATCCATTCCTCCGACGGCGCCCCGTTTCCCGGCGACCCGCGCGGCTCGCTGAAGCGGATGCTCGCCAAAGCCCGCGAAAAGGGGTGGTTGTTTAACACCGGTCCGGAACCGGAATTCTTCCTGTTCCGCCGCGACGGGAATTCGATTCACCCGGTCCCGCACGACAGCGGATCCTACTTCGATTTTTCCGCGCGCGACGAGGCCCAACGGGTGCGCAGCGAGATCATGATGGCGCTGCAGTCTATGGGCTTGGACGTGGAGATGGGGCACCACGAGGTGGCGCTCGGCCAGCATGAGATCGACTTTAAATATGCCGACGCCCTGGTCACCGCCGACAACGTCATCACGCTAAAATACACAGCCAAGGCGGTGGCCAACGTCCATAACCTTACCGCCACCTTCATGCCCAAACCGGTATTCGGGATCAACGGATCGGGGATGCACACCCACATGAGCATCTTCGACAAGAACGGCGGCAACATTTTTTTCGATGCGAAGGACGAGTTCCACCTCAGCCCGACGGCATACGCCTTCATGGCCGGGCTGATCGAACACGCCCGGGGCCTGTGCGCGCTGGTGGCGCCCAGCGTCAATTCCTACAAGCGGATCGTCCCCGGCTACGAAGCGCCGGTGTTCGTCTGCTGGGCGCAGGTCAACCGGTCGGCGCTGATCCGAATCCCGCGCTACACGCCCGGGCAAGACAAAGCCACGCGCATCGAACTGCGCTATCCGGACCCTTCCTGCAATCCCTACCTGGCTTTCGCCGCGATGCTGGCCGCCGGGATGGACGGAGTGGAAAGGAAATTAACGCCCCCGGCGCACGTCAACAACGTGAACATCTATCATCTGACTCCGGAGGAGGTTGCGAAACGGGGCATTCCCATTCTGCCCGGTTCACTGGCGGAAGCCCTCGAAGCCCTCGCCGCAGACAGCGTGCTGCAGGAAGCCCTAGGGAAGGAACTGTACGAGGCCTTCGTCCGCGCCAAGGCGGCCGAATGGGAGGATTACCGGACACACGTCACCGACTGGGAAATCGGGCGCTACCTCGAGAATGCCTGAGGGGAGCGGTTGCGGGAGCGGACATCGTACCTTGGTCAGCCCGGCGCCGCGCAGGCTCCTGCTAGCCGTCGTCGGCCCTTGAAGGAGACGGACCCGCGCCGCTCGCAAGGTCCTGCTCCGCATGCGCAGGAGTACCCATCCCTTCCAAATATTCCGCGGTCCGGTTCCGTCCTTCGGATTTGGCCCGGTACAATGCCCGGTCCGCCCGGTCCACCAGTTCCTCCGGCCGGATCTGCTGACCCTGCATCGACGCGATTCCCAAACTCACCGTCAGCGGCCTCCGGAACACCCCGTTCCGTTCGATCTGGACGCGGACGTCTTCCGCCACCACCCGCGCTCCGCGGGCATCCGTTTCCGGAAGAATGATCGCAAATTCCTCGCCGCCGTAGCGGGTGACCACGTCCAGGCCGCGGCGTGCCGACTGCTCGACGCATCGGGCGACTTCCTTGAGCGCTTCGTCCCCCGCCGGATGCCCGAACGCGTCGTTGTAATCCTTGAAGCGGTCGATGTCGATCATGATCACCGCCAGGTTCCGCGCATACCGACGGCTGCGCTCGGTTTCTTTTTGCAGCATGAGTTCGAAGTACCGCCGGTTGTGCACCGCGGTCATCCCGTCCGTCAACGAGAGTTCCAACACCTTGGCGTGCAGGCGGACGTTAAGCAGCGAGGAAGCGAGCTGCCGCACCAACACCGCCAGCGGATCCAGGTTTCCCCCATCGAAGGCCACGTACCCCAGCTTCTCGTCGCGGAACGACATCGGCAGCAGCGCCAGGCTGTAAGCTTCGCCGTCCGGGTACAGCCCCGGCGGCGGAAACCCGCGCGTTTCGAACCTCATCGCCGGCTCGTCGTACGCCAGCGGACGCACCCGGCTGAAAGCGACCGGATCCTCCCCCTGCGGCTCGAAGAAGGCCACATGGCACGACCGTACGCCCACTTGCGGCAGTCCTTCCCGAAGCGCCTCGTAGGCCTGCTCCTCCGTCGTTGAAGAAATCAAGCGCGCGGTCAGCAACCCCATGGTTTCTTCATTCGCGGTCCGGGTCACCAGCAACTGCGTCCAGCGCCGGTCCGCACTTTCACTGAACAGAGTCCGCGCCTGATGCAGCAGGCTTTCCGCCCGTTCGCGTAAAGCCGGATCCCAGCCCTTCTTCAGCAAGGGCCGCGTCATCCGGCGCATAACGGTGACCGCGGATTGCCAGATGTGGGCGTTCCCCTCGCCCGAAACCTCAATTTGTTGGAGGACTTCAGCCGCCGCATCTTGAAAACCGGCGGCGTCCCCGCTTGTCAGACTCTCCAGGAAGCCGTCCGCCAGGCGTTTGCATAGCGGAAGAAGAACTGCGCCCGCCGCACGCGGATCTTCCTCCTGCAGCGCCTCCACCATCGCTTGCGCCAGGTTGTCCCGGACGTCCTCCCCGGCCGGGGCGGCGTCCGATTGCGGAGAAATGGAATCCGCCGTCGTCTGGGCTGCGATCTTCGGCATGCAGCCGCAGGATTGCCGCGTCACCAGGCGGGTGGCGACCGGGGTAACATCCGGCAGCGATCCCGGTCCTTGAAGAATCCTCTTGTTCAGCATCAATACCGCACGGTAACCGGCTTCAAACAACGGGTAGTGAACACTGGTCAGCGGCGGGACCTGGGCTTGGCTTTCCAAGACGTCGTCGAATCCCGTCACGGCCACGTCCCGCGGTATTCGGAGCCCCGCTTCCCGCAACGCCCGGATCGCGCCCACCGCCGACAGGTCGTTGCTGCACATCACCGCGGTGAAATCCACCCCCGTTTGCAGTATCCGCTGCAACGCCTCGGATCCGCCGCTGACCCAGTGGTATCCGTACTCCACCAGCCGCGGATCCGGGTTCAACCCGTATCTCTCCACCCCCTCCCGGTAGGCTTTTAACCGGGCATAACTGTCGCCCGCATCCAAATCGTCGCCCGCGATGAAGGCGATCGACCGGTGCCCGTGCCGCACCAGATGTTCCATGGCTTGCCGGATACCCCCCTCGTTGTCGACCAGAATGGCCGGAGGGCCCGAATCGCCGCCAAGGTAGATCAAGGGAAATCCTTCCTCGATCAACCGCTGGGTGTACCGCATCTTCTTTTCCGTCAACAGCGGAACCACAACCGCGAGGCCGTCGGTGTTCCAGGGGCCGATCGGAATAAATTCCACATCCGGATCGACCTCCGGCCAAGCCGGACGGTGAACGTTGGCTCCCACCCGGAGACCCACTCCGCACCCAACCAGTAGATTGTTGCCTTTGTCGCGCGCCGCCGCCTGCATCCCGCGGATGATGGGGAAGCAGAATTGTGCGGGATAGGATCCCTCGTAGATGTGAAATCCGAACAGCACGCCGATGGTTAATCGTTTGGATGTTCTCACGGTCCGCGGGTACGCCTATCCTTCGAATATTACTATACCGTCTTCCCTCGTCGATTAATGCGGTTTTTATCGAATAAGGGGGTTTAATGCTGGCCGCCGCCGGCCGTGATCGCCTTAACCGTCTCGCGATTTCCCACTCTGGTTTTAGCTTCGGCAAAGATTTGGATTTTCAGGCCGCTTTTCCCCCACTTTTTAACGGGCGGACCGGCATGCGGACGCTTTTGGGTCCGTACGTCCGTTCCGGCCGGGCCCTTCCTTTTTAACCCCCGTTCGGATTTCGGGCCCGTTCCCTCAGCGGCGGGCGGGCGGGCGGATCCTCCGCTGCCGGACCGGATTCCTTCCAATCTGCGGTTTGGGCCGATCCCTCCTCGAATACCTCGGTTCGGTTCCGCCCGCGCAGCTTGGCTTGATACAGCGCCTGGTCGGCCCGATCCACCACCTCCGCCGGAAGGATCCCCTCCCCGCACATCGACGCGATCCCCAGGCTCACCGTCAGCCGATGCAGGAGTTTACCGCTCCCCTCCACACCGCGGCGCACGTTTTCCGCCACCGTCATCGCCCCCGCCGCGTCCGTCTCCGGCAGGATGATCGCGAACTCTTCGCCTCCGTAACGAGCCACCACGTCCAGCCCCCGCCGCGCCCCGCGCTCGATGCACTGCCCGACCTCCCGCAGCGCCTCGTCCCCCGCCGGATGGCCGAAGGCATCGTTATAATTCTTGAAGCGGTCGATGTCGATCATAATCACCGCCAAATCCCGCCGGTACCGCCGACTTCGATCCGTCTCCTTTTGCAGCATGATCTCGAAATATCGATGGTTGTGCAACCCGGTCAGCCCGTCCCGCAGCGAAAGCTCCCGCACCCTGGCGTGCAGCTGCACGTTCTTGATCGCCGAGGCGAACTGCCGCACCAGCGTCGCCAACGGATCCAAGCTGCCTCCCTCGAACGCCACGTACCCGAGCTTCTCGTCGCGGTACGTGACCGGAAGCAGCGCCAGGCTGTGCGCCTCCCCCTCCGGATACAATCCCGGCGGCGGAAACCGGCGCGTCTCGAACCGCATCACCGGAGAGTCCGGCTCCAACGGGTGCATCACGCTCCACCCCACCGGGTCTTCCCCCTCCGGCTCAAAGAACACCACCCGGCACGAGCGCACCCCGATTGCGGGAAGATCCTCCCGCAGCGTCCGGTACAGTCGGTCTTCGTCCGACGAGGATATCAGCCGGGCGGTCAACAAGCCCATCGCCTCGTCGTAATCGGTCTGCCGGACCTGCAACCGCATGGAGCGCCGGTCGATGCTCTCGCTGAGCAGGATCCGGGCCCGGTGGAGGATCGCTTCCGCCCGGTCCCGGCAGTCGGCTCCGCCGGACCCGATCCGCCCGGCGTACACCGCCCGGCGCAGTTCCGTCACCGCGGATTGCCAAAGCAGGGCGCTGTCTTCATCCCGCAATTCCACCTGCTGAAGGACATCCGTCGCCGCTTGCTGGAAATGGGCGTCGTCCCCGTCTTCCAGGCTGAGACAAAATCCCTCCACCAACCGGCCGCAAAGCGGCAGAATCTCATGGCCCGGCGTGTGCATGTCCTCCCCCTGCAGGGCATCCAGGATCGAAGCCGGGAGATCGTCGATCCCCTTGGCCGAGGACGGCTCCGGTGCGCGGGACGACGGTCCGCCGAGGTCCGCCGATTGCACGACGATATCTGGCAGGCATCCGCAGGATTGGCGGGGGACGAGCCAGGTGGATACGCGGGTCCATTCCGGCACGGCGCGCGGGCCGCGTTCGATCCGCTTGTGGAGTAGGAGCAACGCGCGGTACCCGGTCTCGAACAGCGGATAACGCACGCTGGTTAGCGGCGGCACCTGCGCCTTGGTTTCCAAAACGTCGTCGAAGCCGGTCACAGCCGCATCCTGGGGAATCCGGATCCCGGCCTCTTGCAGAGCCCGCATCGCCCCCATGGCCGAATGGTCGTTGCTGCACATCACGGCGGTGAACTTCACCCCGGATTCCAGTATCCGCCGCATGGCATCAAAACCGCCGACATCCCAATGCTGTCCGTAAACCAACAGCCGCGGGTCGTCCGACAGCCCCAATTCCTGGACTCCCTTGCGGTAGGCGTTCAACCGGGCGAAGCTGTCTCCGGGATCCTGCTCGTACCCGGCGATGAAGGCGATCGAGCGGTGGCCGTGCCCGACCAAATGCTCGAGCACCTGCCGGATTCCGCTTTCGTTGTCGGGCAAAATGGCCGGGCTTCCCAATTCCCCGCCGAGAAACAAAACCGGAAATCCCTCCTCCGCCAACCGCTGCGCGTAGCGCATCCGCCGCTTGGCCAGCATCGGCGTGACGAAGAGCAATCCATCGGTGTTCCACGGGCCGACCGGCAGGAAATCCGTTTCCGGACCGGCCTCCGGCCAGGCCGGGACCTGACGGCTGCGTCCGGTCCGGCGCGCCATGCCGCAGGCCAACATCAGATGCACGTTTTTATCGCGCGCCGCCGCCTGTATCCCGCGGATGATGGGAAAGGAAAATGGCGCCGGGCGGGCACCCTCGTAGATGTGAAAGCCGAATAAAACGCCGATGGTCGGTCTCATCAAATTCCGGATGCGGTTCTCGGGTCAACGTTTTTCATTCAACATGCCCGTGCTTTTACGAATCCGTTTCACCGCCGGCCGGCGGGATGCGGGCCCGCCTTCGGCGGGCGTTTCTTCGCGATGCGCCGTCTGGGTCATCCACGCCGCGTAATCCACCGAGCGGTTCCGGCCTTGAACCTTGGCCTGGTACAACGCCCGGTCCGCCTCCTCCACCAATTCCTGAGCTTGGACCCTCTCTCCCCGCAACGAAGCGATTCCCAGGCTGACCGTCGTCGGCTGTAGGAAAGTTCCGTTGCTTTCGATCTGCCGGCGGATGCTTTCGGCCACCATGCGGGCTCCGGCGATGTCCGTCTCCGGCAAGATGACGGCGAACTCCTCGCCGCCGTAGCGGGTGACCACGTCCAAGCCGCGTCGGGCCGTCTGCTCGATGCATCGGGCGACTTCCTTGAGGGCTTCGTCCCCCGCCGGGTGCCCGAATTTGTCGTTGTATCTTTTGAACCAGTCGATGTCGATCATGATCACCGCCAGATCCCGCTTGTAGCGCCGGCTGCGCTCCGTTTCCTTTTGCAGCATGATTTCGAAATAGCGCCGGTTGTGGATCCCCGTTAATCCGTCGGTCAGCGAGAGTTCCAGCACCTGGGCGTGCAGCTGGGCGTTTTTAATCGACGAAGCCAATTGACGGACCAGCGTCGCCAGCGGATCGAGGTTCCCGCCGTCGAACGCTACGTACCCCATTTTTTCCTCCAGATAGCACAACGGAAGCAGCGCCAAGCTGAACGGCTCCTCCTCCGGATACAATCCCGGGGGCGGGAAGTGGCGGGTCTCGAACTGCATTCCGGGCGCATCCCGCTCCAGCGGCTGCAGGATGCTGTCCGCCACCGGATCCCCGCCCCGCGGCCGGAAAAACACGATGTTGCACGAACGCAAACCGATCCGGGGCAGGTCCTCCCGCAAGGTTACATACATTTGGTCTTCGTCCGACGAAGAAATGAGGCGCGCCGTTAGCAAACCCATGTCCTCATCCATCCCGGCGCGTCGGACCAACAGCCGCGTATACCGACGTTCGACGCTTTCGGAAAGCAGGGTCCGCGCCTGATGCAGGAGGTCTTCAACCCGCCTGACGCGCTCAGAATCCCCGCTCCCGATCCGCTCCGCGGCCGCCGCCCGCCGCAAGACCGATACGGCGGATTGCCAAATGTGGGCGTTGTCGTCGCTCGTCAATTCCACCTGCTGTAAAACCTCCGAGAGCGAGGTTTGGAAGTGAGAGGGATCCCCGTCCTCCAGACTGCGCAGGAAGCCTCCCGCGATCCGGCGGCAATAGGGAAGCCATTCCCCGTGGGATTGCGGATTCTCCTCCAGCAGCGCGTCCAGCATGAGTGCGGCAAGCTCGTCTTGATACCGGACCGAGGCGGGATCCGCGGACGGCGGATATTGATCGGCGCCGAGGGCGCACTTGGCGACCGCTTCCGGCAGGCAGCCGCAGGATTGCCGCGGCATCAGCCAAGTGGCGATGCGGGTCAGGTCCGGGATGGCCCCGGCGCCCCGTTCGATCCGCTTTTGAAGCAGGATCAGGGCGCGGTATCCGGTTTCAAACAGCGGATAGTGGACGCTGGTCAGCGGGGGCACCTGCGCCAGACTCTCGAGAATATCGTCAAAGCCGGCGACCGCCACGTCGGCGGGCACGCGCAGACCCGCTTCGCGCAGGGCCCGCGCGGCGCCGATGGCGGACATATCGTTGCTGCACATCACCGCGGTGAAGGCCGCGCCCGATTGCAGCATCCGCTGCATGGCGGCGTACCCGCCTGCGATCCAATGCTGCCCATATTCCACCAGCCGCGGATCCTCGGACAGCCCGAATGCGCGGACGCCCGCCCGGTAGGCGTTCACCCGCACGGCGCTGTCGCCCGTGTCCTCTTCATCGCCGGCGATGAATGCAATTTCTTTATGTCCGTGCCGGACCAGGTGTTCCAGGACTTGGCGGATGCCGCCCTCGTTGTCGACGACGACCGCGGGCGGTCCGGCGTCGCCGCCGATATTCAACACCGGGAAGCCCTCCTCCTGCAGCCGGCGGGTAAACCGAAGCCGGGGTTCCGTCCGCAGCGGCCCCAGGAAGATCAACCCGTCCGTGTTCCATGGACCGATGGGGATAAAGTCCATGTCCGGATTCAATTCCGGCCAAGCCGATCGATGGAGATTGGGACCCGCCACGCGGGTCACGCCGCAGCCGACCAGCAGGTTGAGTTGCTTATCCCGCGCGGCCGACTGCATCCCGCGGATGAGTGGAAACGCGAAGGCCGTTGGATGGGCCCCCTCGTACACGTGGTAACCGACGAGTACGCCGATCGTGAGTCTTCGGGGTTTGGTCATGGGATGATACACTCTTCGAATACCGAATCCCGCGCATGTATTGTATATCAAACCATACCCGGACGCGTGTCTTTGCGCGCAGCGCCGGGGGAAATGCAGGGCGTTATCCTGGAAGCGCATCCCCCACAGACGTCCACGGTTGGGAGGGTGCCGTCGCGCGTGATGAAACCGGAAGGATCACGGCGTTTCACACCCTTTCCCATTGCAACCCCCTCGCCCCGCCTTCGCCAAGGAAATACGCAAAGGCTGCGGCCGGACATCGCCGTGCGGGGAGCCGGCCGAACCGGCAATCATCGGCCCAACCGTTTGGAGACGAAGCCTTTGGTGCGCCAACCGGAACGCGGACTTCGGCTCTTCCACGGGGAACATGCCCTCGGGCGGGATGCCGCGGGGAAAAGCACTCGGCGGTTCACCCCCGTCCGGCTTTGGCGCGGGCGTCGTTCTGCATCCACTCCTCGAAGAGAGCCGCCTGGTTTCGCCCCCGGACGACGGCTTGGCTCAACGCACCTTCCGCTCGGCTGACCAAGTCCACCGGCTGAGCTGACTCCCCGGAACACGCGGAGATGCCCAGGCTGACGGTTAATTTACGCAGGAAGCGATTCTCCGCGGCAAAAGCGCCGCGGATACCTTCGGCGACGATCCGCGCGCCGTCTGCATCAGTCTCGGGAAGGATGACGGCGAACCGCTCCCCGCCGATGCGGGCGATCACATCCAATCCGCGCCGGACCTTTCCCAGAATGCCCTCCGCCGCTTGGCGCAGGGCATCGGCGGCCGCGGACGGTCCGAAGACCTCCCGGTATTCCGAAAATCCGTCGATCTCGGCCAAGACCAGCGAAAGCGGCCGATCGTACCGGCGGCTGCGCTCGAATTCCTTCCGCAGGAGAATGTCAAAATACCGCCGGTTGTACAAACCGGTCATCCCGTCCAACAGCGTTAATTCCGTCACTTGGCGGTGCAGGGCCGCGCTTTTCACCGCCGAAGCCGCCTGACAGGCGACCATCGCCAACGGCGCCAGATTCTCACCGTCGAAGACGGCATAACCGAGATTTTCCGATCGGAACATCAATGGCAAAACCGCCAGGTTGAACGGGTTGGATTTTGGAATCAAGCCGGGTGGCGGAAACGCGCGGGTCGGAAAGCGCAACGGAGGTGCGTCCGCCGATTCCATCAACAGCCGGCTGTCACGGAATGGATCGTCGTCCCGGGATTCGTAGAGGGCGATGCGCCCCGAGCGGATCCCCAATTGCGGCAGGTACTCCTGAAGGACCGGCTGGATCTGATCCTCCTCAAACGAGGAAAGGAGCTTGGCGGTCAGGCATCCCATGGCCTCCTCGAAGTGGGTCTGCCGAAGCCGCATGCGCTGATGCCGCCGCCGTGCGCTTTCGCTGATCAGCATCCGCGCCTGGTGCAGAAGATCCTCGGCGTGGGTTTCCCGGCGCGCTCCGCAATCATCCGAAAGCAGGGTGTGGGCGCCCAAGCGGAGAACCGAGACCGCCGCCTGCCAGGCATGGGCATCGTCGTCCATCAGTTCGATCCGCTGCAGGACTTCGATCAGCGCGATCTGGAAATGCGAGAGGTCGCCGTCCTCCAGGCTGAGCAGAAAGGATTCCACCAAACGGTCGCACAGCGGCCGGGAATCGGGGATGCGGGAGGGAGTCGTCTCCGCCAGCAGGGATTCCATCATCGCCTGGGCCAGGTCTTCCTTAAACCGCGCGGGGTTCAAGCGGTCCGAGTTGAACGGCATCCCACGGCGGATGACGGCGGTGCTGACCACGTCGGGTAGGCATCCGCAGGATTGACGGGGAACGAGCCAGGTGGAGACCCGGGTTTGATCCGGGATCGCGCCCGGGCCGCGTTCGATCCGTTTGCGGAGGAGCAGCAAGGCGCGGTACCCGGTTTCGAACAGGGGATAGTGGACGCTGGTCAGCGGAGGGACCTGGGCTTGGGCGGTGAGGTGATCGTCGAACCCGGTCAACGCCACGTCCCGCGGAACGCGCAGTCCGGATTCGCGCAGGGCGCGCATCGCGCCCTGCGCCGATTCGTCGTTGCTGCAGACCGCCGCGCTGAATTCGACGCCGGATTGCAGCAAGCGCCGCATGGCCCGGTATCCCCCTTCCGCCCAATGCTGGCCGAACTCCACCAGGTGCGGATCGCTCCGCAGGCCCAATTCCTGGACCGCCCGGCGGTAGGCGTGGAGTCGATCTTGGGAATCTCCCGGATCGGCTTCGTCCCCGGCGATGAAAGCCACGGCGCGGTGTCCGTGCTCCACCAAGTGCTCCATCGCCTGGCGGATCCCGCCTTCATTGTCCACCAGGATCATGGGGGTTCCCGCCCCCGCGCCGACGCACAGCACGGGGAATTCCTTCACCGCCAGATCCCGGAGATAGCGGAGTTGCTCCGGAAAACGGAGTGGGTTGAGGACCAGCAGGCCATCGGTGTTCCACGGTCCGACAGGAACAAAATCCGCCGTCCGAACCTCCTCCGGCCAGGCGGGAAAATACCGGCGCTCGCCGGAAAGGTCGCGGCCGATCCCGCAACCGACCAGGAGGTTGATCCCCTGGTCGCGGGCGGCGGTTTGGATGCCGCGGACGATCGGCGAGACGAAGGGATTTGGGAGGAATCCTTCGAAGACCTGAAAGCCGACGAGGACTCCAACGGTGCGGCGAGGTTCGGCCATGCTTACCGCTTCCCGCCGGCGGCGGCCGGTTTCGCTGAGCGCAGGTAGCCGCGGACCGTATCCCAGATCCGCCGGATCCGGCCGGCTTTTTCCGGCCCGACGGCGCGCCGGGAATAGCGGGCCTCCTCGAAGGCCAGGGTCATCTCGCGCAATTCCTCCGCAATCGGGGCTTCCCCTTCCATAAGCTCGGCGGCATATTCGCGCGGAGTTTGCGCCGGCCGGCGGGCGATTCCGCGTTCGGCTTCCCGCCGCAACAGCGCAAAAAAATAGAACCGGACCATCTGCCGCGGATCCAGCCGACGGAGGCGGAGGAACGCCGTCGGGGCCCGTCCGCCCCGCCCCGCCAAGTTGGCGCGGATGGCCCGCAACGAGACGCGCACGCCTTCGGCCAATCCGCGACTCCACCCGCCGATCCGTCTGTGCATCCGGCGGAAGAAGCGCCACAACCGGCGGAACCAGGAGCGGCGAAACAGTCGCCGGGCGACCGCGTGCCGCCAGGAGAGGATCTCCCGGACGGCGTACACCAGCACGGTCAGGACAAGCCCCCAAAACAACAGTTCGCGCAGTACCGTCCACCACGGAATCCCGGCCGTCAGTCCGACGGCTTCGGTCTGCTGCGCCGGTTCGGGAACGGGCAGGTCCTGATGTCCGTTCATGTCGATATCCGGCAGCACCAGGCTCAACAGCCAGGTGATCAGCACGATGACCGTCAAGGCGAATGCGGAAAACGCCGTGGTAAGCGCCGATGTGATCAGCCCCAGGCTGGAGAGCAATCGGAAGGAATACTCCGTCGGCAGGACGACGGCCAGGAGCAGAAGCAGCAACACAAAACCCAGCCCGTAAGCCGTCCACCAGCGCGGAACGGAGGCGTCGACCGTCGTCCGCTCCGTCATCCATTCGGCCCGCAGCAGCATCTGGCGGCTGATGACGAACAATCCCAGGCCGCACAGGAAGAAGAGCAGAACCTCCAACCCGATCGAGCCGAACCGCATCTCCAAGCCAAAGACAAGATGGGCGATCGGCAGCGCAAACACCGAGAGGAACACCATGCATCCCCCCATCAGAAACACATCCTGCCAGATCCGCAGGCGGGCTGAATTCTGCTCCTCGATCAATCCGCGCTGGAATTCCCGTTCCATCGAGACGGGCAGATTTTCCAGGGCGGTTAAATCCGCGGTCAGGATCCGGCTCAACACCCAGACCATCACCAACAGCGCCAAACCGGCGAAAAACTCCATCCGCGACACCACCTCCAGCGTCATGCTCGAGAGGGCGGAAAGGTCGCGCAGCTGGAATCGGGGGCCGAACTGGATCCAAACCAGCCCCAGCAGGATCACCAGCAGGACCGTCCACTCCGCCAGAGTCCGCTTCACCCAATCCCGACCGAGGACCTCCGTCTGCAGGATCAGGCGCCGGGACAAATTGACTTCCAACGCCACCAGGAAGCCGAAGACCATCATCCGCTCTCCGGCGGAAAGGAAAACCGCAAACCAGTCCATCTCGAAAACGCCGACCGCCCGGCTGAAACTCACGGCGAAACACACCGCCATGACGCTGGCCAGGAGCGCATTGATGAAGGAGAAGACCGTCAACCGGCGGGATTCCATTCCGTTCCTCTGCACCTACCCAGAATCCTTTTCAGGTCGTCCTCGAACCGGATCTCGAAATAGGGGATGCCCAAGCCGCGCGCCCGGCTTTCGAAGGCCTCGTAGCGCAGCACCGGAGCCGTCAGGAAAACCACGCTTTGCAGGCCCCTGCGCCTCCCCCGCAGCAACTCGTCGAACAGGAGTTCGTCCGGCTTTCCGGTGATCACCAGAAGCGTCGTGCCCCAGGGAAGCCCCGAACCCCGCTCGCGGAGGAGGGCGGCGAAGGATTCCCCGTCGGCCAGCTGGATCCGGGCCAGGGTCTGCAGCAGCAGAGCCAAGTGGGCGGATCCTTTGCGGACCGGCAGCGCATGAATCCGGCTCTCTGGATTGAGCGGATCCTGGCCGTTGGAAACCAAGCCGACCGGCTGGCGTTTGCCTGCGGCGTAGGCGGCGAGGGAAGCGGCGGTGACGACGGCCAGTTCGGCCGCATCGATCCGGGTGCGCGGTTCGTATTCCCGCGCACACAGGTTTAAAAAGACCGCGACCTCGAGCGCGATCGCCGGATCGTACTGCCGGACCTGCAGTTTCCCGGCCGCCGCCGACGCTTTCCAATCGATGCGGCGCAGGGAATCCCCCGCCTGGTAATCCCGTTTAGCCATCACCCGGCTGGCATCCTCGAACAACGGCTGGTGGAACCGCAGGGTTCCGTTGGGGGAGAAGGACGGGATCGGGCATTTCGGGATCGGAACGATCCGCGGAAAGACGGTCAGGTAATCGGGCGCCGCTTGCCGCTCGCGGCTTTCCTCCAAGCCCAGGAGATCTCCGGATTGCAGGTACACCGGACCGATCCGGTAATATCCCCGTTTGTTACCGCGCAACAGGTAGTCGACGGAGGTTTTGCCCTTGGGGCCGAGAGCCACCGCGCGGCGGAAAAAATTCGGAACCGAAAGCTCGACCGGAAGACTCTCATGGATCCTCACCCAGGGAACGGGCAGCCAACCGCGGTTGGCGACCTCCAATCGGACTCGGATCGTTTCGCCGAGCAGCGCCTGCGGGTGCAGCCGGCGCCGGACATCGATCGAACTCAGCCCCCGGTCACGCCACCACCGGCCGAACAGGAACGCCCCGAGAAGAAAATAAATGACGGTTACGACCGACGTTTCCTGCAAGGCGATCGCAAGGATGAACAGAAACACGACGAAGATGAAAAAAGGACCGATCACCTGCCGGCGCACTCCCGAACCACAACTCGGCGATGGGCCCTCATTCGGCCTCCGGCCGCTTTGCCCGAAATTCTCCGCGACGGGCCGTCCCACCCCGCATCCCGACAAGATAAATCGGATTTTATAAAGCCTTTTATTTTTAGGCTCCGGGCCGGGAAAGGGAGGGCTTGAGGGAGAGGCGGTGTGAACATCGCTTTTTTCTTGATATCCTTCCGATGACCCTGCATGCGACCCTGCGCGCGATTCGCGGATTTAGGAAACGGTCCCCAGGTCCAGCGGGGTCTCCGCCAGGATCTCCTCCAGCACCGCGCGGGCGGTCCGTCCGCGAAGCTCCGCTTCCGGCCGCAGGACCAAGCGGTGGGAAAGAACCAACGGGGCCATGGTTTTAATATCGTCCGGCAGGACATGGTCCCGCCCCCGCACCCCGGCCAGCGCCTGAGCCGTGCGGTACAACGAAAGACTCGCCCGCGGGCTGGCTCCGAGCGCCAGATCCGGATGGGCCCGCGTGCGGCCGACCAGGCGGACGATGTACTCCTGGAGGGTGTCGTCGATGTGGACCTCCCACACCTGCCGTTGCAGGTCCAGCAGTTCCGCGCATTCGGCCACCTGCTCCAGCCGGTGGATCGGATGCTCGCGGCGGAGGTGGACCAGCAGAGTTTTCTCATCCTCCGGGGAGGGGTATCCCAGGGTGAGCCGGATTAAGAACCGGTCGAGTTGGGCTTCGGGCAGCGGAAACGTTCCTTCATATTCGATCGGATTCTGGGTCGCCAGGACCAGGAAGGGCTTGGGCAACGGATGGGTCACCCCGTCCACCGTCACCTGCTGCTCCTGCATCGCCTCGAGCAGGGCGGATTGCGTCCGCGGCGTGGCCCGGTTGATTTCGTCCGCGAGGAGGATGTTGACGAAAACCGGACCGGTCCGGAATTCGAACTGCGAGTTTTTCTGGTTGAACACGGAGACGCCGGTGACGTCGTTGGGCAACAGATCCGGCGTGCATTGCAGGCGGCGGAACTGCCCGCCCAGGCTGAGGGCGATCGAGCGGGCGAGCATGGTCTTGCCGACCCCGGGGACGTCTTCGATCAACACATGGCCCTCGCACAGCAGGGCCACCATGAGGAGTTTGATGCTTTCCCTCTTGCCCACGATCACCCGTTCCACGTTTTGGACTACGCGGTCGACGAAGCTATCAATCGGCGGCATGCGGTTTCCTTTCCGGCGTGAAAGTTGAAATTACCGCTTCCGGGTGTCGGGCGGAGCGGCGAGCTTGACGATCTCGGTCCGGTTTCTTCCGACGGATTTGGCCTGGCAGAGAGCCCGGTCGGCGGCGGCCATCAGGCTGTCGGCGTCTTCGGTGGGGTTGTCGTCGCCGGCGACGGCGATCCCGATTCCGACGTCGAACAAACCGCGGAATTCTTCCTCCTCCTCGATGCTGCGGCGGACGGCCTCGGCGATGTTTTGCGCCCCCGCGCGGCCGGTT
This sequence comes from Anaerolineales bacterium, assembly GCA_016928575.1. Taxonomy (NCBI): domain Bacteria; kingdom Bacillati; phylum Chloroflexota; class Anaerolineae; order Anaerolineales; species Anaerolineales bacterium. Next base: position 13,474 of record JAFGKK010000057.1, on the reverse strand, counting down.
TCCGGCAGGAGGAGGACGAAGGTTTCGCTTGAATAGCGGCAGACCACGTCCGAGCCGCGGCGGGTACAGAGCGTGATGCGCTGGGCGAGCGTGCGCAGGGCTTCCCGGCTCCGCATCGCCCCGCGGGAGGAAGCGACGTGCTTCCATCCGTCCAGCTCGATCATCATCAGGGTCAATCCGCGGCGGTACCTGCGGCTGCGATCCATCTCGCGCCGCAGGAACAGGTCGAAGAACCTCCGGTTCTGCACTCCGGTCTCCGGATCGACCAGCGAAAGGTCCTCGGTTTGGTCGTGCAACTGCTGGAGTTTCAGCGCGGCCGCCAATTGCCGGGTGATCGTCGCCAGCGGTTCGAGGGCCGCGGCGTCGAACACCGCGAATCCCATGGGTTCGTCTTGGAACGTAATCGGCACAAGGACCAGGGCATACGGCGCTTCGCCGGGGAGGATGTCGGGAGCGGGAAACCCCCCGCAGTCGGCGCAAATCTCGCGCAGGTCTTCCAGATCCGGCCGGTCGACCGATTTCCACAGGTCGGCGTAAAAGGTGATGCCCCCCAACGGATTGTCCGGGCGGGGTTCGAACAGCGCCACCTGTGCGAAGCGGATCCCGATTTCCGAGAGATGCTCCGCGAAGATGCGCAGGATGCCTTTTTCCGAGTTGGCTGAGAACATCCGCGTGGTCATCCACCCGATCTGATGGTTGATCTCGCCGGCTGAAAGGCGGGTTCGCAGGTTGAGGCGTTCGGCGTGGTCGGTGACGATCAGGCGGGCCTGGTGCAGAAGGTTTTCGGCAACCGTGGATTGCCCGTCCGGAACCAACGGCAAGGCTTTCAGCCGGAGGACGGAGACCGCCGATTGCCAGAGGTCGCAGTGATCTTCGGCGGGATCGGTCGAATCGAGGATCTCCTCAAGCACGCGGAGGAAATCGGTTGACTCCCGGCTCGCCACGGCCTGCAGGAAGGCGGATACAAATTTTCGCGCGGTGTCGCAGGGGTCGTGCAAGATCCCGGCGCCCAATCCGGGTTGGAGGGCGTCGCGAACGGCCTGCTCGGCGGAATCCAAATCGTCCGCCTGCGGGACGGTCTGCAGGCGGATCTCCTGCCGGTCCACCTGGTAGGAAGGCGAACAACCGCAGGATTCGCGGATCGCCAAGCAGGCCGGAATGCGAATTTCGGCGGCCGGCGCTTCGGGATGGGCGATCCTTTCCAACAGCATTTCCACGGCCTTCACCCCGACTTCAAAGAGCGGGTAATGGACCGAGGTCAGCGGGGGAATTTGGCCCGCCGCACTGGGCTGGTCGTCAAAGCCGATCACCGCCACATCCATCGGAATCCGGCGCCCGGCTCTGCGGAGCATTTCCATCGCGCCGTAAGCCGAAACGTCGTTGGAAGCCACCACCGCGGTGAAGGGAATCCCGGTGGTAAGGATCTGTTCCATGGCCTTGCGCCCTCCCTCGCGGTAATGGTATCCATAAGCAACCAAGCGCGGATCGGGATCAGCCTCGAATTGTTCGACGGCTCTCCGGTAGGCCTGCAGCCGGAGGGTGCTGTCGCCGTGATCCAAAGGGTCGCCGGCGATGAAGGCGATCCGCCGGTGTCCGTGGCGGATCAGATGCTCGACGGCCTTGTGGATGCCGCCTTCGTTATCCATCACGATCGCGGGAGTTCCCTCGCCGGAGCCGATGCATACCACCGGGAAGGATTGTTCAATCACCGAGCGCAGGTAGCGGCTGCGTTCTTCGGAACGCAAAGGGGCGGCGACGATCAGGCCGTCGGTGTTCCAATGGCCGAGCGGGACGTAATCGCAGTCCGGTGAGACCACCGGCCAGGCGGTGTGCAGGGAGCGCATCCCGGGGGTGCGGCTCACGCCGCAGGCGACCATCAGGTTGCAGCCGTGATCCAGCGCCGCGGCGCGCACGCCGCCGATGACGTATTGGAGGAACCGGTCCAGGAAAATGCTGCCGTACACCGGCCATCCTGGAAGCATGCCTATCGTCACGGGGCGAGCACTCATGAAACCCGCCTGTTCCGGCGAAGGGGACCGGGGAGGATTACCAGCGAAAGGCTCGGCGCGGGAAGAGATTCGCGGAAGGTTTTGTGGCTCGGCAGACCGGTCGGCGCGCACGGAACTGCCGCCGCGGCCGCCGGCGATGGTTTTGGGAGGCTTCTCCGATCGGTCCGGCTTCCCTGCGCATCCCGCATGCCAAGCCTCCTAACCGGGCGGTTCCCGGCTAAATTATACTGGAAATAATTTTTTCCCTTCGACGCTTCCCAATCCCTTGAACCTGTTTTATAATCTCGCCGCCCCCACCCCTTTTCGAACCCTGCCCCCACTCGGCGCCAGGTTCGCAGATGGCCGTGTCTTCTCACGGGGTTGCACCTGTCCGGAGCGGCATGCACGTTTTCCGGGCCTCTCGTCACGATCGATCCTCCGCGATAAGTCTGTACCCGGTCGCGAATGAAATTTGGGCTGGGTGAACAAAAATGATCGGGCTAACCATTTTCAGCCTTTATTAAGAGACGAATTGCACAATTTTGAGTATAATTGTAGTAAATGAATCGGGATTTTTACTTGGTCTCCACGAATTCCCAGAAGTAGGGATAGTGGAGAGCGAGAAGCCAACTCGGCAAAGTGAACACGAAACCTCCTGAAACATCGAGCGTTCGGGTGGTTTCGACCAAGCAACTCCCATTCCGCCCGCGATCCGCATCGCCCTTTTCAGTGGCGTGCGGCCCGGCGCCAAAACCAACAGGAGAAACCCATGAGCGACGTTCCCGCCGGGCTTCCCAAACCCTGGACGCGGATGATGGAATCGATCGTCAACTGGTCCCGGATTCATTCCCCCTGGGCGATCCACTTCAACAGCGGCTCTTGCAACGGCTGCGACATCGAAATCCTGGCCGCGCTAACGCCCTCCTTCGACGTGGAACGGTTCGGGATCAAGCTGCAGGGCAGCCCGCGCCACGCCGACGTGCTCATCTGTACCGGCGCGGTTTCCTTGCAATCCCGCGAACGCCTGCGGCGGATCTACGAACAGATGCCCGAACCGAAATTCGTCGTTGCGATCGGTTCCTGCGCTCTTTCCGGAGGCGTATTCCAAGGTTGCTACAACGTGTTGGGAGGAATCGATAAGGTGATCCCGGTGGACGCCTACATTCCCGGCTGCCCGCCGCGGCCGGAGGCGATCATCGACGGGATCATCAAACTGCTCGAAAGCCTGAAGCAAAAGAAATCGGAGGTGGCGAATTGAAAACGACCGAAGAGATTCTGGCCGAAGGCGTTTCCCTGGTCGAAGGCCGTTTTCTTTCGCAATCCGCTCCGGAACCGGACCGCATCGACCTGGCGGTGGAACCCGGGCGATTGCTGGAATGCATCCAGCCGCTGGCCTCCGCCCGCTGGGGGTTTCTGGCCGCGATCACGGGATTGGATCCCGGACCGGAATCCGGCCGCCTGGAGGTGCTGTACCAATTTTGCAACAAGGCGGCCGTGCTGACCTTTCGGGTCTCGCTCCCCCGCGACAACCCGGTTGTTCCCAGCATCTACCCGCTGATCCCCGCGTCCTCGCTGTTCGAGCGCGAACTGATGGAAATGTTCGGCGTAGTGTGCGAAGGAACCCCGGACCCGCGGCGGCTGTTCCTCTCCGACGACTGGCCCGAGGAAACGTACCCGCTGCGCAAGGATTACATCGTATCCGCCCCTCCGCCGGAGGGCGGAACCGCGGAAGGAAAAACGCCATGACCGTCGAGTCAAAAGAGAAATTTATCATTCCGATCGGCCCCCAGCACCCCGCCCTGAAGGAACCGGCGCACTTCGAATTTTCGGTCGAGGGCGAGACGGTCACTTCTTCGAGCGTTCGATTCGGATACGTGCACCGCGGGATTGAGAAGGGGGCCGAGAACCGCAATTGGGCTCAAACCCTCTACCTGGTAGAGCGCATCTGCGGGATCTGCTCCAACATCCATTCCACCGCGTATTCCTTGGCGGTGGAGAAACTGGCCGGCGTGCCGGCGCCCCCCCGGGCGCAGGCCATCCGCCAAGTCTTGGTGGAACTGGAACGGATCCACAGCCACATGCTCTGGGCCGGGGTGGGCGCCCACGAAGCCGGATTCGACACCCTGTTTATGTATTCCTGGCGCGACCGCGAGACGGTGATGGACATTCTCGAATCCACCACCGGCAACCGCGTGAACTACTCATCCAACATCCTCGGCGGCGTGAAATACGACATCACCCCTCCGCAGGTCGAGGCAATCCTCAAGGGAGTTGCCTACCTCGAAGAGCGCCTGCACTACTACATGAAGATCGTCACCAGCGACGAGACCTTCCTGCAACGGACCCGCGGCGTCGGCGTGATGAACGCCGCCGAGGCGGAAAAATTGGGGGTGACGGGCCCCACCGCGCGCGCTTCGGGGATCGCCCGCGACACGCGGGTGGACGCCCCCTATCTGCTTTACGAGCAGCACCCGGTGACGATCGTCCTTTCCGACGTGGGCGACCTGCAAGCCCGGTTCGTGGTGCGGATCCAGGAACTGTTCGAATCGATCCGCGTGATCCGCGAACTGGTCCGCCATCTGCCGGAGGGGGAGCTCTCCGTCCGCTTCCCCCGCCGCGTCCGCGAAGGGGAAACGGTGATGCAGGTCGAGGCGCCGCGCGGCGATCTGTTCTACTTTATTAAAAGCGACGGCGGCGAGCGGCCGTACCGGGTGAAAGTCCGCACGCCCAGCCTTCGAAATTTCACCTCGGTCCTGGAGGGCGCGATCGGCCAACAGCTGGCCGACGTACCGATGATCCTGGCCGGGATCGACCCGTGCTTTTCCTGCAACGACCGCTCCGTCGTGTTTCGCCGGAACGGAGAAACCGCAGGAACCTCTTGAAACCTGCGGCGCCCGCGCGCGTCCACCCGACCGCCAGCCATACCGCCGTTCTCCCGGCGCCCGCGGCGGCGGGAGGGTTGCGCCGCAGCCGCAAAGGGAGCTCTTCCATGAAAATCGGCTCGATGTTGGGCGAAATCCTCCGTTCCGTGTTCCGCCGGCCGGCGACGGTGAATTTCCCCCTCCAGCAATCCCCGGTACCGCAGCGCCTGCGCGGCGTCGTCCGCTACAATCCGGAAAAATGCACCGGCTGTCAGCTGTGCATGAAGGATTGCCCCGCCAACGCGATCGAAATCATCGCCGTCGACAAGCCCAACAAGCGATTCATCATGCGTTTCCACGCCGACCGCTGCACCTATTGCTCCCAATGCGTCGTCAATTGCCGCTTCAACTGTCTGGAGATGTCGAACGAGCATTGGGCGAACGCCGCGCTCAAGCGCGAGCCGTTCACGGTGATGTACGGACGCGACCAGGACTTGAAGGACTTCTTAAAGAAAACCGAGTTGGAAGTTCCGCAGCTGAAGCTGTAGCGACGTCCCGCGGGAGGCGGTGGAAGATTGTCAGCCGCCGGCGGGGAATGTATAATACCCACCCGCGGATTTCCCGAGGCCGGACCGGGATGGACGCCCGAGGCGCCGCCGGGAATCGCGGCCGCATTCTCCGCAAATCGGAACAACGCGTCTCTCATTTCCGGGCTCCGGAAACATTCCGGACAGCGAAGGCCTTCCTGCGGGCCGCCGACCGCCGACCGAACACTGCCGGTGAATCGATGCGCGCCCGGTCGACAACCCGCCCGGCGCCGCCCGAGGAAAGCCCCCCCGGACCGGGCTGGTGCGGAGGCTTTTCCGGAAAGGCGGCCTCACCGCCGCAGAAGGAAATCCACCCAAGGACAGATGCGACTCTCCCATGCCTATTGAAACGATAACCCTCCTGGCAATCTTCGTTCCGATCCTGGGGGCGTTCAGCGTTCCCCTGGCCGGTTGGCTCTCCCCCCGCGCGAGATCGCTCTGGGCCGTTGTACTCGGCCTGGCCACCGCCGCCTTTGCGATGCTGCTGATCCCGTTCGCCGTCGGGGGCGGAAACCTGATCCTCTATTGGAATCTCCTGCTGGGGGTGGATTTCATCCTCACCGTGGACGCGCTGTCGGTGTTCATGTCGGTCGTCTCGTCGTCCGTCGGGGCCGTGATCCTCATTTATTCCATCGGGTATATGGAGCGCGAGGAGCATCAAAACGAATATTATGCGATGTTCCTCTTGTTTATCGGGGCGATGATGGGGTTGGTCTATTCCTCGAACCTGATCTTCCTGTACCTGTTTTGGGAGGTCACCGCCATCTGCTCCTGGCGGCTGATCGGGTTCTACCGCGGCAAGGAACACGTCGTCAAGGCCGACAAGGCGTTCCTGTTCACCTTCGGTTCGGCGGTGGTGATGCTGGTGGGGTTTCTGCTGATCCACGGCCAAACCGGGACGTTCGATCTGACCAAAATGCACGGGGTCGGCCTGACCGGCGCGATCGTGCTGTTGGTCCTGGTCGGGATCTTCGCCAAATCGGCCACCCTGCCGCTCCACACCTGGCTGCCGGACGCCGGCGTCGCCCCCTCCACGGTGACTTCGATGCTCCACGCGGCGGTGCTGGTCAAGATCGGCGTCTACGCCTATGCCCGGCTGTTCAACGCCACCTTTGTCCTTCCGCCGGGCTGGGCGGACGGGATCGCCGTGCTGGCGATGGCTTCCAGCCTCGTGGCCGCCTGCGCCGCCGCGGTCGAGAACGACCTCAAACGGATCCTCGCCTATTCCACGATCAGCCAGATCGGATACATCTTCCTGGGGCTGAGCGTCTCCGGGCCGATCGGGATCGCCGGGTCGCTGCTCTACATCCTGATGCACGGCCTGGGCAAAGCCGGCCTGTTCCTCTGCGCCGGGATCGTCGAGCATTCCACCCACAAACGCGACATCCGCGAGCTCGGCGGCCTGATCAAAACCATGCCGCTGACGGCCGCCGCCTTCTTCCTCTGCGCCTTTTCCGTGATCGGGATCCCGCCCCTGGGCGGTTTCTTCCCCAAATTCATGGTGATCCTGGGGACGGTGGAAGCCGGCAAACTGTGGTTGGCGGCCGCCGCGCTGTTGATCGCCGTGCTCACCGCGTTCTACCTGTTCCGCCTGTTCCATGCGGTCTTTCTGGGAGACGCAAAATCCGACGCCCGGGAGGGCACGCCCTCGATGCTCCTGGCGGTGCTGGGGTTGGCCGCCTTTTCGGTCGCGGGCGGAATTCTGGTTTTCTACCCGATGCAATTGGTGGACACTGCAACACTCCAGATCCTAGGACTGGTGCCATGACACCCGACACGCTGCTCATCCCGATCCTCCTTCCGCTGATTCTGGGCGTTGTGATCCTGCTTTTTCCCGCGCGCTGGAAAACCCCGGCGGGCATCCTGGCCTTGCTCGGCACGGCGGGTCTGCTGTACGTCGACGCGCGGCTGTTCGCCGCGGAGGACCTTTCGCTCTCCCATCCGTGGATGGCGGGAATCATCGCTTTCGACCTGCGCCTAGCGGCGTTGAGCCGCTTCATCCTACTCTGGATAGGCATCTTCGGCTTTCTGATCTGCCTTTTTTCGCTGGCGAAGATGGGCGGGCATCCGCGGGCCAAGGAGTATTTCGGATATTTCCTGCTCACCCTGGCGGCCGCCGGCGGCGCGGTCCTGGCCGACAACTTCCTCGTCCTGCTGTTCTTCTGGGAGGCTCTGCTGCCCACGCTCTACGCGCTGATCAGCCTGGGGACGAAGGATTCCCCACGCACCGCGGTTAAAGCGCTGCTGATCTCCGCCTTCTGCGATTTCTGCCTCGTCCTCGGCATCGCCATCCTGTGGACCACGAACGGGTCGGCGCAGATGTCTGGTCTCTCGGTCGCGCCCGAAGGCCCGGCCGCGGCCAGCTTCCTGCTGATGATGATCGGCGCGATCGGCAAGGCGGGCGCGATGCCGTTCCACACCTGGATCCCCGATGCGGCGCTGGACGCCCCGGTGAGCGTGATGGCCTTTCTGCCCGCCTCGCTGGAAAAACTGCTCGGGATTTACCTGCTCTCGCGGATCTGCCTGGACATCTTCTCGCTGGAAGCCCACAGCGCGCTTTCGATCGTCCTAATGACGATCGGGGCGTTTACGATCGTTCTGGCGGTCCTGATGGCGCTGATTCAAAAGGACTTCAAGAAACTGCTCTCGTTCCACGCCATCAGCCAGGTGGGGTACATGATCCTCGGAATCGGCAGCGCGACACCGGTCGGCATCGCCGGCGGAATCTTCCACATGGTCAATCACGCGATCTACAAAAGCGGCCTGTTCCTCAGCGCCGGATCCGTCGAGCACCGAACCGGGACGACCGAGCTCAAGAAGCTGGGCGGGCTGTTCCGGGAACTGCCCCTCACCGCCGTCGGCTTCGGCGTCTGCGCCCTGGCCATTTCCGGAGTCTGGCCGCTCAACGGATTCGTCTCCAAGGAAATGATCTTCCACGGTTCGCTCGAGACGGGCTACCCGGCCTTCGCCGCCGCGGCTTGGGTCGGGGCGATCTTCACGTTCGCCTCCTTCCTGAAAGCCGGCCATGCCATCTTCCTCGGGCCGCGCAGCAAGGAAATCCCGGCGGCAAAGGAAAGCCCGGCCGCCATGCTCCTGCCGCTGCTGACGCTGGCTTTCCTCTGCATCCTGTTCGGCGTGGCGAATTCCCTGCCGCTCAACGCCTTCATCCAGCCGGTGTTGGAAGGCCGCCTGGCCGCCGGCGAACACCTGGACCTGACCGGCCACGCGCTGGACGTTTTCACTCCCGTGGCGCTGATCTCGATCGGGATGCTGGCCGTGGGCTTGGGCATCCATCTGTTCGGCTGGTACCGGGCGCAGAAGCGGGCTTACCTTGCCTCCGAAATCATCCACGGCATTCCGGTTCTGAGCGCGTTCTACCGCTGGAGCGAGGAACGGCGCCTGGACCTCTATGAACAGGGCCTGAAGGTCCTGCGGGCTTTTTCAAACGCCATCTTCCGCGCCGTCGACCGGCCGATCGACGCGGTTTACGAGAAAGGCGCCGTCGGGGCGGGCAAGCTCATCATCCGCGGACTGCGGACCGTGCACAATGGGTTTTACCCGAACTACCTCGCCTGGTGTTTGGCGGGCTTCGCCGCCCTGCTGATCCTGCTTTGGATTTTCTAGCCGTTAAGGAGAAACGATGAGTATTCCGTTCCTCGCCCTTCCCTTGGTCCTGGCCGGCATCATGCCCCTGCTCGGCAAAATTTCCAAGCGCTTTCTGCCGGACCTGGTGGCCAACCTGACCCTGCTCTTCCTGCTGGGCTACGGAATCTTCTGCGCCCGGGAGCTCGTGCTTACGGGGCCGAACCTTCTGCAGGCCGCCCTGCCGGACATGACCCTCAACATCACCCTGACGCTCGACAGCTTCAACATCCTCCTGCTGCTGACCGTCGCGCTGGTGGGGCTGGGCGTGACCCTGTATTCAATCGACTACATGGAACACTACGACGGGAAGGCGATTTTTTACGCACTGCTCCTGATCATGATTGCCGGCATGAACGGCCTGATCCTGGCCGACGACCTGTTCACGATGTACATCTTCCTGGAGGCGGCGGCGATCGCCTCTTACGGGCTGATCGCGTTCGGGCGGAAGCGGGAAGAGCTCGAGGCTTCGTTGAAGTACCTGATGCTCTCGGCAGTGGCGACGGCGTTCCTCCTGCTGAGCATCGCCGTCCTGTTTGGGCTGACGGGAAGCCTCAAGCTTTCCGCCGTCGCCGCCGGGCTCGCGGCGCTCGACGCCCAGGGGGCCGCCGCCTTGTGCGCGGCGCTGTTCCTGATGGCGTTCGGCTTGAAAGCCGCGCTGGTCCCCTTCCACGCCTGGCTTCCGGACGCGCATTCCTCCGCTCCGGCGCCCATCTCGGCGATGCTTTCGGGCGTGCTGATCAAAGTCCTCGGGGTGTACACCCTGATCCGGGTCGTGCTGACCGTTTTCGGCCTCTCGTCGGCGATCGAAAACATCCTGATGATCCTCGGGATCGTATCGATCCTCACGGGAGCCTTCCTGGCCCTGGGGCAAAACGACGTCAAACGAATGCTCGCCTACTCCTCCATCAGCCAGGTCGGATATATCGTCCTCGGGATCGGGATCGGAACGCCGCTTGGAATCCTCGGCGGCCTCTTCCACCTGCTGAACCACGCCTCCGCCAAGGGCTTGCTGTTCCTCAACGCCGGAGCGCTGGAGCACGCCACCGGGACGCGGGAGTTGGACAAGCTGGGCGGGCTGGGCAAGCGGATGCCGATCACCGCGGGAACCAGTGTCATCGGCTCGCTGGCGATCGCCGGCGTTCCCCCGTTGAACGGCTTTTGGAGCAAGCTTATCATCCTGTTGGCGCTGATCCAGGCGAAGCTCTATGCGGGCGCGTTGATCGCCGCCCTGGCCGGGATCCTGACGCTGTGGTACTACCTGGTGCTGCAGCGGCGCGCGTTTTTCGGCAAGCTGAACGAGGCCTGGCAAAACGTCCGCGAGGCGCCGTTCTGGATGTCGGCCTCCTCGATCCTGCTCGGCGCCGTGTGCGTGCTCGTGGGGCTGGGCTTTCCGTTCGTCATCCAGAATTGGATCCAGCCGGCGGCGGATGCCCTCACCGCCGGACAATCCGTCCTCCACCTCCCGGGGTTCTAAATGCATATCTTCCTGTTGTGCGGATTGGTGCTCTGTTCGATCCTGGCGATCCTCGCCACGGACCTGCTCAAGGCGGCGATCTCCCTCGCCGGCGCCAGCATCTTCCTGGCGATGACCTTCTTCGAATTGGGTGCCGCGTATGCGGGCGTGTTCGAGATCTCCGTCGTGGCCGGGCTGATCACCGTGCTGTTCATCGCCACCATTAGTCTGACTAAGGGCGAGGGGGAAGTGAAGGAACGGAGATTCGGACGCTACCTGTTGCCCGTGTTCGTGGTCGGGATGGCCGTCGCCGATTTCCTGGTGATGCGGCAATTCCTCGGCGCCCTCCCCGCCCTTCCCGCCGCGCCCGAAGCGGCAGATCTCGGGACGGTGTTGTGGAGCCAGAGGACGTTCGACCTGATCGGGCAGATCGCCGTCCTCCTGGCCGGGGTCTTCTGCGTGCTGGCTCTGTTCCGCAAAAGGAGCGAAGATGAGTGACACCTGGATCATCAACATGGCCTTCGTCGCCTTGCTCGTGGCGATCGGCCTCTATGCCCTGCTGACGATGAAGAACCTGATCCGCATGCTGATCGGGATCGAGATCGTCTCCAAGGGAATCTTGCTGGCGCTGATCGCCACCGGCTACGAGAAGAACAACATCCTCACCAGCCAGAGCCTGGCGATCTCCTTTATCGTGGTGGAGGTCTGCGTGCTGGCGACGGCCTTGGCGGTGATCATCAACATCCACCGCCATACGAAGACGCTGGACATCGAACAGTTGACCAACCTGAAGGGCTGACCCATGGGCATTCCGGACATTCTGCTCTCCCCGCCGGTCGTATTTCTGATATTCCTCGCCGCCTGCTTCGCGCTTTTTTGGTCGGCCGGATTCCTTGCGCCGAAGCCGACCAAGGTCGGCGACAAACTGGAGTCCTACGCCTGCGGCGAGGACATGCCGGACAGCGCGATCCAGATCAACTACCGGCTGTTCTTCCACATCGCGCTGTTCTTCACGATCATGCACGTATCCGTTCTGGTCGTGGCCACCGTTCCGGCGGGCGCGCTGGCGCTCCTGGCGGTGCCGTACCTGTTGATGATTTCCCTCTCCGTTGCAGCGCTGATCACCCGGAGTTGATCCGGGGATCGGCGGAGGTGTCTCCCGGAGGGCGGGCCCGGGATGCGGCGGAAGCATTTTGCCATAGATAAGGAGTCGGTATGGAGGTTCTGAAAACCCTGCTTTACTTGTTCGTGTATCCCGGTCTGTTGTTTTTGTTCCTGTACGCCACGTTCTGCGAATGGGTCGACCGCAAAGTGTACGCGCGCCTGCAGAACCGGATCGGGCCGCTGTTCACCGGCCCCCAGGGCATCCTTCAGCCGGTCGCGGATTTCGTAAAGCTGTTGGCCAAGGAAGATATCCTTCCGACTAGGGCCGATCCGGTGATGTTCACCCTCCTGCCGATCGTCATCCTGGCGGTGGTCTGCACGGCCGCAATGTACCTGCCGCTGTGGCATTATTCGGCTTCCACGCCTTCCTTCATCTCCTTTCCGGGGGATTTGATCGTGGTCGTCTTCCTGCTCACCCTGCCGACATTGATCTTCTTCCTGGCCGGCTGGTATTCCTCCGATTCCTTCTCGGCGATCGGCGGAACGCGGGTGATCACGATGCTGTTCGGGTACGAAGTGCCGCTCTACCTGGCGGTCCTCGGTTCGGCGATCCTGGCCGGCTCCTGGCGGTTAGTGGATGTCTCGCTGTTCTACCAGGCCCACCCGCTGCTCCTGCTTTCCAACGCCCTCGGCTTCATCGTCGCGCTCATCGCCCTGCAGGCGAAACTGGAGCGGGTGCCGTTCGACCTGCCGCACGCGGAAACGGAGATCGTCGGCGGCACGTTCACCGAATACTCCGGCCGCAAGCTGGCCTTCATCCACTTGGCGATCGACGTGGAGATGGTCGTGGGTGCGGGATTGATCGCGGCCGTGTTCCTGGGCGGGTTCTCCGACAATCTGCTCGGGGGGTTCGCGCTCTTCATCCTGAAGACCCTGCTGGTCGTGGTTCTGCTCTCGGTCATCCGGGCCTTGTTCGCGCGCATCCGCATCGACCAGCTGATCCACTTCGCCTGGCAATACCTCACGCCGCTGGCCATGATCCACATCCTGATCATGGTCGTGATCAAAGGCTTGTTCCTGTAAAGCCCGCCGGTCCATCCGCTCGATACGGCACCTTTGCAAAGATGGAAAGCATGACGTCCGATTGGGAACAACGGCTTACGGGAATCCTCCGGAAAAGCCGCCGGCTTGCTTTTGTGGGCGTGGGCCAGGATTTGCGGGGCGACGACGCGGCCGGCATCCACCTGGTGCGGCGTCTGCAGCAGGCCTCACCCGAGACTCCCGCTTCCAACACCCTCCCGCTCGAAAAGCCTCCCCCCATGCCCTCCACGGCCAAACGGCATGCGTCCGCAGCCAAGCCTTGCGCCGTCCGGTTGTATTTTGAAGCCGGCTTGCGGCCGGAAGCCAGCGCCGGCCCGCTGCGCCGGTTCGGGCCGGATTGGGTGATCTTCCTCGATGCCGCGGAGTTGGGCGAACCACCCGGGACGGTACGTTGGATCGAACCGCAGGAGATCGACGACGGAACCGCCTCGACCCACACCTTTCCGATGGGCGGATTTGCAGGATACCTGTGCGCCGAACTCGGCTGCCGGACGGCGGTCCTCGGAATCCAGCCCGGTCGCATGGAATTCGACGAGCCCGTTTCGGCGGAGGTTCAGTGTGCGATCGAGGAGATCGCCGGACGGATTCTCGGGGGATAAAAACGCCGCCCCGAGCGGCGGCCGGGCACCACTTTACCGATAAGTATGTGGTGCATTTTCCGGCCTAATCCGGCCGCCCGTTTCGGAGTTATCCGGCCGGTGATTCCGGAGTTATCCGGCCACCCATTCCGGAGTT
>JAFGKK010000056.1 GCA_016928575.1 Anaerolineales bacterium | reverse complement strand
GCCGTTTTCCGCCGGTTCCCCCCCTGGGCTCCTCCGTTTGGTGAGTTCAGTCTTAGTCCCCGCATCCCGAAGGGATGGGGGGGAGGAGTTTTTAGGGGGAGGAGGTTTTAAGACGATTGATTCTTCGCGCGCCACTCCAGGCGCTGTCTTCGCCAAGTTTCTTCGTCCACGGGCGGCGGCGCGGCCTCGCCTTCCGCACGGCGCACCAGAGTCAACGCCTGACTCGGACACGTAATCGTGCATACGCCGCATCCCGCGCAGCGTACCGGATCGACTCGGGCGGCGCCGTTCACGGCAATAGCCCCGAAGGGGCAGCGTTCGGCGCACAACCCGCACGCGCTGCAGGCGGCTTGGTCGACTTGGCAGACGAATCCGGAATGCGCGACCACCGACGCCATCCCGCCCTCGGCCATCCCGCGCAGGATACCGCACGAGCAGGTGCAGCAATTGCAGATGTAGGAGTGTCCCTCGCGGGTGTTCGAAACCGAATGCACCAGCCCGGCGTCCGCGGCGCTGCGCAAGAGCGCCAACGCGCCGTCTTTGGTCAATTCGCGCACTCCGCTTCGGCCGTGAAATACACCCGGCGTGTCGGACAGGATCATGCAGACTTCGACCGGATGCGGGCAGGGGCGGCCGATGAGCGCGGTCTGTTTGCGGCAGATGCAGTCGGTCACGGCCCAGGCCGCAGCCCGCTCCACAATTCCGGCGGCGGTTTCAAACGGTGCGACTGCGATTCCGGCTGAGACGCTCTCTTGGACCGGGATGACGCGGTGGAAGGCCGGCTGCATGGCCAACATCCTGCGGAATCCGGAGCGGAAATAGTCCTCGGACCGTTTGGCCAGCTCGGCGTCCATCCGCCCCGCTTGCATCTCGTAGAATCCGACGACAAACGGCATCAGTCCGTATCCCAATCCGCCTTTCGTGCGGCCGGCGGTGATCAGCCCGTTGCGGGCCATGTCCTTCAAGGCCGGGCGCACCTCGGCTATCTGCCGCCCAAGGCGTGCGGCGATCGCCGCCGGCGTTTCCGGCTCGGGGGCCAGTTCGGCGGCCAGCGCCGCTTCCTCCGGCGTGAACAGGTACTCCAACAGCCGCAGGTGTGATCCGTCGGCCGCGGGAGGAAAGCCGTTGGCCAGGCCGTCGAGGCGTTCGGCGAGGCGTTCGTAGGGCTGGGCGTCGGCCATGGCGCGAAGTATATCAGGAATGCGGGTTCCGTCCGGAAGCGTCTTCGGTTTTTTGGCGCCGATTCCAGCTTGGCGCAAGCCTCTGAGGAGTGTCATTGGGGAAGCAGTTCCGAAGCCGCAACTTTCTGCCGGAGAACCGGTGTCGAAGGGGGAAGAATTTTCTGGGGGGGGGCGACGGCTATGGCTGCTTGTCCGGCTTGGGGTGCGCGGCGAAAAAATCCCAAATCGCCTGCGACGCCGGAAAAACCGGATCGGCCGGCCAGACGTGCCCGACGCCTTCGAGGGAATACAACACCACCGACGTTCCCCCGGCGCACGAGGGGTAGTTGCGGCGGATGACCCTTCCTTCCCGATCCGTCTCCGGAGATTCCGGACAGCCGTTAACCGAAGCCCAAAAAGCGATTCCGCCTTCGACGGACAGGATCGCCGGATCGGAGTCCGCGTCCAGGTCGGCGTCGGCGTAGGGCATCGAGGCGTCGCTTAATCCTTGAATGTGGATTAGCGAGACGCCCGCCTCCGGCCGGCAGGGGCCGAACACCAGATTGCCGGCGACCGGCGCGACGGCTGCGAACGTATCCGCCATTTCGCACGCCAGGCGGTAGGAAAGCATCGCCCCGTTGGAAAAGCCGGCGGCGTAGATCCGCGCCGGGTCAACCGCGTAGGATCGGTTCAGATCGGCGAGGATCAGGCGCACGAATTCCGACTCGTCGACGCGGTTCGCCTCCGCCGATCCGCAGCACAATCCGGCGTTGAAGGATTGGGCGCCTGCGGGGCCGGTTCCTTCCGGGTAGGCGGCCAGGAATCCATGGCGGTCGGCGAGATCGTTAAACCCCGTCTCGGCTAGCCCTTCGGCGGCGGTCATCCGGTGGCCGTGGAAGACGAGCACCAGCGGGAGAGGCGTGCGGGCGTGGACCCCGGCCGGCACATGCAGCAAATAGGACCGTTCGAAGCCGCCCACGATCAGAGTCCGCCTGGAATCACCGGGCGGGACGGCCGCCGGAAAGGTGAAGGTTGGGGGATTCGGGAAGGTGGGAGCGGCCGCCTGTGGGCCGGCGGGCGCCAGGGCACAACCAGCCGCAAGCGCCCCCAGCAGCAGGGCGGTCGCGAGCACGCCGGTTTGTTTCAGCGGGATCCATTCGGAATGCGGGCGGGCCGGCGGGCGCATGGCCGCCCATTATACCGGCGGTTGGACCATCGGGGCGGGATTTACGGCTTGGGATGGGCGGCGAAGAATTCCCAGATCAGCCGGGAAGCCGGAAGGATGCCGGGCGTTGGCCAAAAGTGCCCCATGCCCATGACAAGATACAGTTCGACGGCGGCGCCGTTCCGGCAATCCGGATACTCCGTGTGCATCACCAAGCCGGTCCTGTCCCAGCGGGGCGAATCCTGGCATCCGTTGTTCCGCACCCAAGCCGCGATCACCCGATACACCGATGGGAAGGCAAGCCCGGAGGCGGGATTGACTCCCCCGCCGCGGAACGGAACCGATACGTCGTTGGAGCCGTGGATGTGGAGGACCGACACCGGCTCTTGGGGGATGCAGGGGCTGACAGAGAGGGTTCCGGCGACCGGAGCGACGGCGGCGAAGGCATCCGCCATTTCGCAGGCCAGGCGGTAGGAGAGGAGCGCGCCGTTGGAAAAACCCGTCGCATAGATCCGCCGGGGATCGATCGAGGCGAAGCCGCCCAGGTCGGCCAGGATCGCCCGCACAAAAGCCGATTCGTCCACCCGGTTCTTCATGGCGTACCCGCAACAGCCGCCCGCGTTCCACGACAGCGGCCCAGTGGAAGCCGTTCCGTCCGGATAGACTATCAGGAACCCTTGAAGGTCGGCGATCAGGTCCATCCCGGTCTCCGCCCGGATATACCGCCCGTTTTCCGAATAGCCGTGGAAGACGAAGACCAGCGCGGTCGGCCGCCTCGCGGAGAAGCCTACCGGGATATGAAGCAGGTACGAGCGCAGACGGCGGCCGACGGTCAGGACCCGTTGGTAGTCCCCGGGGGAAGCCGGCGTGATTACGGCCGAAGCGCGGGCGGCCTTCCACTCCGCCGCCTTCGCGCAACCGGATAGAACGCCAGCGGCAAGTGCCATGCCGGGGAGGATAAACGCCCAAGCTTTCAAGGATGATCCCGTCTCTCCTATACCATATCACAGGAGGGGCTCGGGCCGCCTTTGTCTTTTCCGGATCCGGGCTTTTCCGGGGCCGCGGGGCGGGTCCGCCCGTCCAGGCCGGCGAAGGATGGATCGGCCGTTTTCCTTGAGTCAAGCCGCCGGGGCGTTTCCCGTTGTCGAAAGCCGCATTTTCCTTTAAACTTCACCCCATGGCTTCTCAGCCGCTGCCGTTGGTCCACATCGGAGGCACGCCGCGCGAAATGGGTTTGGCGTTCGGACGCGCGCGCAGGGATTCCATCCTTCATATGATCTCCAACGTGCAGGCCTTCCTGGAGCAGACCTACGACCACCTCCGGCTGACATGGCCGGAGGCGGTCCTCCAGGCGCACAAATACCTGCCGTTCGCGCAGGAGCTCACCCCGCGCTATGTGGAAGAACTGCGGGCGATGGCCGAGGGCGCGGATGCCCCCTTCGACGATTTGATGGTCCTCAACTGCCTGGAGGCGATCACCACCGACGCCCTGCACCTGCTCGGCTGCACCTCCTTCGCCGTCACCGAGGAGCACACCGCCGGCGGCAAGGTGCTGATCGGCCACAACGAGGATTGGCTGCCGGCCGACGAGCCGGACGTAACCCTGATCCGGGCCGAACCGGAAGGCGAACCGGCGTTCCTGGCGATGACCTACGGCGCCCTGCTGCCGAATATCGGCGTCAATTCCGCCGGAATCTGCCAATGCTGCGATTCGGTCTATCCCGGCGACGTGCGCATCGGGGTTCCGAGGATTTTCGTCTCGAGGGCGGTGCTGGCGGCCTCCACCATCTCGCAGGCGATCTCCGCGGCGCTCGCGCCGCACCGGGCGGCGGGGTACAACCATGTGCTGGTGCACGAGAGCGGGGAAGCCTACAACATCGAGGTCTCGGCGCGCTCCTTTGCGGTGATGTATGCCCAGGGGGGAGTCCTGGCCCACACCAACCATTACCTCAGCCGCCGCATGGCCCGGCTGGAAAGCGACTCCCAGCACCTGATCGGCTCGCGCGTCCGCTATTACCGCGCCCTGCGCCTGCTGCGCCGGTCCCATCGCCACGATCTGGAATCCCTGCAGGGGATCCTGCGCGACCACGTCAACCATCCGAATTCGATCTGCTCGCACGAGGTGATCGACGAAAATCCCCTCGACCAGCAGAAGACCGTCTGCTCGCTGGTCATCGATCTGACGGAAAAAGAGATCCACGCCGCCTGGGGGACGCCCTGTCGGAACGAGTATTACCCGTACCGCTTGACGCCTTGATTCGAATCCCCGCAAGCAGAATTCGGCCTTCCCCTGCAAATTCCGGTCAATTCGGCCACCGATTCCGGTGTAATCCGGCCGCCCCATACCAACCCTCCATCATCAGCGACGAGATTG
>JAFGKK010000055.1 GCA_016928575.1 Anaerolineales bacterium | reverse complement strand
CAATCTCGTCGCTGATGATGGAGGGTTGGTATGGGGCGGCCGGATTACACCGGAATCGGTGGCCGAATTGACCGGAATTTGCATTTTCAGAATTTTAAGGTTTGAATTCCAGAAAAGTCATTTCTTTCACGCGTTTTATGTGTTTATATATATATGGGCTGAGATCCCCATAACCATGGCAACGCGAGTGGGTAGGAACGCCTCCGCCCTCCTTTAGGGGTGCTTCCATGAAATCTCCGATATAAACACCCCTCAAAGAGGAATGCCGGGTATCGGTCTTTTCCCCGCTCGCAAAATTGCGAGCGGGGGTCCCATCACTCGCTGGCCGGATGCGGATGGGAGACCCGGTCCCGTCGGACACCGTCGCCGGACGAAGACCAGGCGGCGGGATGCCGCGGCGCACCGATTTCTTGATCTCCGGCCGCTTTCCGGAAGCTTTTTTCCGTTGTGCAACTCCGGTACGTTTCATCCAAAGAAGGAGGAGTCTATGCTGGAACAAATCGGTCAAGAATTGCTCACCCTCATCGGCGGGGATCTGTTGAGTTTGCTGGCCGGGGTCGGGATTTTATTCGTCGGCTGGCTGCTCGCGCTGATCCTCTCGGCGGTCGTCCGCAACCTGCTGAAGCGCGCAAAATTGAACGAGCGCTTGAGCGGCGTCATCGGCGGAGAAGCTGAAAAGGCGCGGCCGGATGTGGAGAAGTGGATCGCCAGCGGCGTGTTCTACCTTATTCTCCTGTTCGTGCTGGTGGGCTTTCTGCAAATCGTCAAGCTGCCGGCGGTGGCCGAGCCGTTGAACGCCATGCTGACCCAGATCGCCCTGGCCGCGCCGAAACTGCTCGGCGCCCTGGTGATCATCCTGGTCGCCTGGCTGATCGCCGTCATCGTCAAGGCTGTCGTCCTGCGCGCCGTCCGTTTGACGAAATTGGAGGAGCGCATTTCGACGCAGGCTCAGGTTCAGCCCAAAACAAGCGTCGCCGAAGCGCTGGCGAACGGCATGTTCTGGCTGGTGCTGCTGCTGTTCCTTCCGGCGGTGCTGAGCGCCTTGGAACTGCAGGGGCTGGTCGAACCGGTGACCGGTGTTGTGAATTCCATCCTGGGCGCCGTCCCGAGCATCTTTACGGCGGCCATCTATCTGCTGGCCGGCTGGCTGCTGGCCCGGATCGTACGGCAGATCGTTACCAACCTCCTGGCGGCCGCCAACCTTGATTCCTTCGGCCAGCGGATGGGAATCGGCGAGGGGGCGCAGCCGCTTTCGCAGATCATCGGAACGATCGCCTACATCCTCATCCTGATCCCGACCGTCATCACGGCCCTGAACGCCCTCGGCGTGGAGGCGATTTCCCAGCCAGCGATCACCATGTTGACGACGGTGATGAACGCCCTGCCGGTGATCTTCGGCGCAGTCCTGGTACTGATCGTCGCATACTTCGCCGGCCGGCTGGTATCCATGCTGGCAACCAATCTGCTTGCGGGAATCGGGTTCGACAAGATCCCGGAAATCCTGGGGCTCCGTCTCCCGGTCGCCAAAGGCGAACGTTCCCTCTCCGAAGTGGCCGGATACGTCGTGCTGGCGGCCGTGATTCTGCTCGCCGCGATCGAAGCTTCCAGCATGCTTGGGTTCACGTTCCTGGCCGACATCCTGAATTCGATCCTGGTGTTCGGGGGACAAGTGCTGGTGGCCCTGTTAATCTTCGCCATCGGGCTGTACCTTGCCAATCTTGCCCACAAGGCGATCGTCGCCGCCGGAGGATCGAAAGCCGGACTGCTTGCGAATCTGGCGCGGGTGGCGATCCTGATCCTGATCGCCGCGATGTCGCTGTCCCAATTGGGAGTTGCCGCGGACGTGATTACGATCGCCTTCGGCGTATTGCTGGGCGCCATCGGCGTCGCGGCGGCGTTGGCCTTCGGGTTGGGCGCCCGAGAGGCGGCGGGGAGAATTGTCGAAAATTGGTCGAAGGAAATAGAGGAAAAGAAATAGCCGCAC
Organism: Anaerolineales bacterium; assembly: GCA_016928575.1. Classification (NCBI taxonomy): domain Bacteria; kingdom Bacillati; phylum Chloroflexota; class Anaerolineae; order Anaerolineales; species Anaerolineales bacterium. The sequence goes on along the minus strand of JAFGKK010000055.1, from coordinate 22,838 downwards.
CGCTCCCCCAAGAGCAGTTGGGGGCCGTCTTTCACCCGTCCATGCGGTTCCGCATGGACGGGTTTTTTGATGCTTCGTTTCTCCTTCCATCTTTCTTCCGGCCGGCAAAGGCTGTGATAGAATTCCAGGCATTCGGCGGCGGGTACCGCCGACTCATCCAGAGAGGCTGAGGGACCGGCCCGGCGAAGCCTCGGCAACCGATCCGCGCAGACGGAGCAGGTGCCAAATCCGCCAGACGTCCGAAAAATGGACGGCCTGGAAGATGAGGAACACGGGTATGATGGACCTCTCTTCCGGAGAGGTTTTTTTTTCCTCGCCCCTATCCTCCGTCCCCTTACCCCTCTCCTGCGGTCACCGCAGGGGAGGGGGAAGGGGACGGGGGTAAGGGGTGAGGCGGGAGTTGCGGATGGTATTCGACCGCCGGTATTTGGAAGCCCTGGCCGAGCGCGTGCTGGTGCATGGCGGCGTGATGGGCTCCAACATTCAAAAGCTCAACCTGACGGCCGCGGAGTACGGCGGGAAGCGGACCGAGGGGCTGAACGACTACCTCGCGCTGGTTAAACCCGAGGTGATCACGGGAATCCACCGCGCTTTCCTCGAGGCGGGCGTGGACGTGATCATCACCTGTTCCTTCCGCGCCAATCGCATCACGCTTGGGGAATACGGATTGGCGGACCGGGTGCCGGAGATCACCCGCGCCGCGGCGAGGCTGGCGCGGGCTGCGGCGGACGATTTCTCCACGCCGGAAAAACCCCGCTTTGTCGTCGGGACGATCGGCCCGACCGGGAAACTCCCCTCGGCCGACGATCCGGAACTCTCCAACATCTCCTTCGAGGAACTGGCTGATATCGCCCGCGAACAGGCTGTCGGGCTGATTGAGGGCGGGTCGGATGCGATCGTGATCGAGACTTCGCAGGATTTGCTCGAGGTGCGTTCGGCCGTCGTCGGCATCTCCCGGGCGTTCGCCGAAACCGGGAAGCGCGTCCCGATCCAGGCCCAAGTGACGCTCGACACCACCGGGCGGATGCTGCTCGGGACCGACATCACCGCGGTGGCGGCGGTCCTCGAACGGCTGCCGGTGGAAATCATCGGATTGAACTGCTCGACCGGCCCGGAGCACATGCGCGAGCCGATCCGCTATTTGTGCGAACAATCCTCCAAGTACGTCTCAGTGATCCCCAACGCCGGAATTCCGCTCAACGTCGACGGGCGCGCGGTATATACGCTCGCGCCCGAGCCGTTCGCCCGCGACCTGGCGGACTTCGCCCTTTCTTACGGCGCGAACATCGTCGGCGGCTGCTGCGGCACCACGCCGGAGCACCTGGCGCGGCTGGTGGAACTTGTCGGCGGCAAGGCCCCGCTCCCGCGCGCCGCCGCGCCCGCCGCGGAGCTGAGCTCGGCGATGCGCGCGGTTCCGATGCGCCAGGTCCCGCCGCCGCTGATCATCGGCGAGAGGCTTAACTCCCAGGGCAGCCGCAAGGTAAAGGAATTGTTGATGGCGGAAGATTTTGACGCGCTGGTGCGGATCGGCCGCGAGCAGACCGAAGGCGGCGCGCACGCGCTCGATGTGTGCACCGCGCTGACCGAACGCGCCGACGAAGCGGATCTGATGCGAAATCTGGTGCACAAGCTGGCGCTGACGGTTGACGCCCCGCTGGTGATCGATTCGACCGAGCCGGCGGTGGTCGAGGCCGCGCTCCAAACCGCGCCCGGCCGCAGCCTGATAAACTCGATCCACCTCGAGGGCGGCCGCAAGCGGATCGATGCCTATGTTCCGCTCGCCAAACAATACGGCGCGGCGCTGATCGCGCTCACCATCGACGAGCAGGGGATGGCCAAGACCGCCGACCGCAAGCTCGAGGTTGCCAGGCGGATCCACGAGATCGTCACCGGCGAATTCGGCTTGGCGCCCGGGGACCTTGTCTTCGACCTGCTGACCTTCACCCTCGCCACCGGCGAGGAGGAATTCGCCCGCTCGGCGATCGAGACGATCGAGGGGGTCCGCAAGGTTAAGCAGGCGCTGCCGGACTGTTACACCTCGCTCGGGGTGAGCAACCTATCGTTCGGCCTCGCGCCCGCCGCGCGCGCCGTACTCAACTCGGTCTTTCTGTACCACTGCGTCCAGGCCGGGCTGGATATGGCGATCGTCAACCCGCGGCAAATCACCCCTTACGCCGATATTCCGCCGGCCGAACGCGAGCTGGCCGAGGATCTGATCTTCGCCCGGCGGCCGGACGCGCTGGCGCGGCTGATCGCCGGCTTCGAAGGCGTATCCGCCAAGGCGGAGGGACCGGGTGAGGGCGCGCGGCTGCCGCCGGCGGAGCGCATTCCGTGGCGGATCATCCACCGCAGGCGCGAACGCATGGAGGAAGATATCGACGCGCTGATGGCGGAGCGTATGCGCGCCGCCGGAATCCCCGCCGACCGGCCCGTGCCCAACCCGGATTCCACCCGCGAGGCGGTGGAGATCCTCAACACCATTTTGCTCCCGGCGATGAAGGAAGTCGGCGACCTGTTCGGGAAGGGCGAGTTGATTCTGCCGTTTGTCCTGCAATCGGCCGAAGTGATGAAGCGGGCGGTCGCACACCTCGAGCGTTACCTCGAACGGGCGGAAGGCGTGACCAAGGGCAAGCTGATTCTGGCGACGGTATACGGCGACGTGCACGACATCGGCAAGAATCTGGTGAAGACGATCCTAGCCAACAACGGATTCACGGTTGTCGACCTGGGCAAGCAGGTGCCGGTGGAAACGATCGTCGAGGCGGCGGAAAAGGAAAAGGCGGATGCGATCGGGCTTTCGGCGCTGTTGGTCTCGACCAGCCGGCAAATGCCGCTGGTGGTGCAGGAGCTTCACCGGAAGGGCGCGCGCACTCCGATTCTGATCGGCGGGGCGGCGATCAACCGCGCGTTCGGACGGCGGATTCTCTTTGCGGAGCAGGCTCGGGCGTACGCGGGCGGCGTGTTCTACTGCAAAGACGCCTTCGAGGGCTTGGCGACGATGGAACGCCTGCGCGATCCAGCCGTGCGCGAGGAAACAATCCGCTCCAACCGGTCCGATGCCGAAGGGGAAGCACCTACGGCAAAGACCCCCCTGGCGGAAACGGCGGGGCGTTCGGAGGTGGCTGCGCGGAGAGTCCCGATTCCGGTCGCGCCGTCGTATGGCGTGCGGGTCATGCGCGATCTGCCGCTGAGCCTCGTCCTCGAACGGATCGACCGCGACGAGCTCTACCGGCTCTCATGGGGCGCCAAAAGCACCCACGGGAAGGCATGGGAAAAACTGCGCCGCGAATTCGACGATCGGTTGAAGGCGCTTAAGCGCGAGGTACTGCGGGATCCGTGGCTGCGCCCGCAGGGCGTATACGGCTACTTCCCGGCTCAATCGGCGGGGGATGAGCTGGTCGTCTACGATCCGGCGTCACGCAAGGGCGAGCCGCGGGAGCTTTCACGCCTGTCATTCCCGCGCCAACCGGAGCAGGAGCGGTTGTGCCTGGCGGATTATTTCGCGCCGGTGGAATCGGGAGTGATGGACCTGGTGGCTTTCCAAGTGGTAACGGTCGGCCCGGAGGCCACCGCGCGGATCGAGAAGCTGCAATCCGCCGACGCCTATTCGGAAGGATACTTCCTGCACGGCCTGGCGGTGCAGACGGCTGAAGCGGCTGCGGAATACCTGCACCAGCTGATCCGGAGCGAATTAAAAATTCCCGCCGATCGGGGCAAGCGCTACTCGTGGGGATATCCCGCGCTGCCGTCGCTTGAGGATCACCGCAAGGTGTTTGATCTTCTGCCGGCGGAGCAGGAACTCGGCATGTCGCTCACCCCCGCGTTCCAGCTCATCCCCGAGCAATCCACCGCGGCGATCGTCGTGCACCATCCGGAGGCGAGATATTTTGTAATCCCCCAGGCTCGGCGGGGATGACACGCATAGGCGTCATGCCGGGGAGCCCGGAAACGGCGATGAGGAATCGCATTCGTATGGAAAGGTCAACCAACCTTCGCGGGAGGAGGCGCCGATCCCTCGGTTTTCCCTCCGGAAGCTTCTCGGCATGACATGTTAAGCTACATTCTTCAAGGCATCACCTACGGCTTCGCTGCCGCGGTCCAGCCCGGGCCGTTGCAGGCCTACATCATCCTTCAGGCGCTCAAGAACGGCTGGCGGCGTTCGCTCGTCTACGCGTTCGTTCCGCTGTTGAGCGACTTACCGATCATCGTGTTGGTGGTGGGCGTGCTGGCGGCGATTCCGCATGCCTGGGTCACCGCGCTGCAACTCGTCGGCGGCGCTTTCCTGCTCTACCTGGCATGGAAGGCGTTCCGCGCCGCACGCCATTTGGCGCAGAATCCCGTAGGCGAGGGGGCACCATCCCGGGGCCTTTTCCAAGCGGTTCTTATCAATCTGCTCAATCCCAACCCGTACCTTTTTTGGGGGTTGATCACCGGGCCGATCCTGCTCACCGGATGGAAGGAATCGCCCGCGAACGGAATCGCGATGCTGGCGGCGTTCTACCTGGTGATGATCCTGTTTAATGCGCTGATCATCCTCGTGGTTTCGATCGCCCACCGGTTCAACCCGCGTCTGCGCCAATGGCTGATGATTGCCTCGGCGATCGGCTTGGCGGCGTTCGGCGTGTACCAAGTTTGGATGGGGGTTACGGGGCGGACCTGACAGGTCCCGACCTGACAGGTGTTGACCTGTCAGGTTGAGGGAGCTCGAAGGGGCTTCCCATGCCCGCCTTCGGCCCAAATGAATAAGGGTTTTCTACAACCGGGTATACTATCGGCATACGCATGCCTGCCAGGGGGATTGTATGGAGCGCTTCACGCCTTTGGTTCCCGGACAATGCTTCCATATTTTCAATCGGGGGAACAACCGCGAGAACCTGTTTCGCGAAAAATGGAACTATGAGCGCTTCCTCCGGCTTTATTCCCATCACATCTTTCCGGTAGCCGACACATACGCGTACTGCTTGCTGAAGAACCATTTTCACTTTCTCGTGAGGTTGAAGGATGACTTGCCGGAATGCCTGTTCCCCGCAGGTTTTTCCAAACCCTTCTCGAATTTTTTCAATGCCTACGCGCGGTCTTTCAACATCGCATACGGCCGATCCGGCGCGCTGTTTCAGCGTCCGTTCGGCCGGGTGCCCGTGGAAGGAAGGTCGCATCTTATTCACTCGATCGTCTATGTCCATCAGAATCCCCAGAGACACGGATTCGTGAAGGACTTCCGGGACTGGCCGTATTCGTCCTTTCATGTTCTTGTTTCCAATCATCTCTCCTTCGTGGAACGGGGAGATGTGATGAAAATATTCGGAAGCAGGCAACGATGGCGGGAGAGCCACGAGGCCATTATTTCGGATGCGGAAATGGCAGTGCTGACGAAAGAAAGTTTTCGCTAAAAGCGATCCCGGCCGATTGCCGACCTGACAGGTGCCGACCTGTCAGGTCGGCACCTGTCAGGTCGGATTAGGAGACCATGAACCGTCGAATGCCCAGCTTGCTTTCCTCCGCCGGCGGAAAACCGCTCCTGGCCGACGGGGCGATGGGTACCCTGCTCGTCGCCCGCGGCGTGCCGGCCGGGGAAAACCTGGACTTGCAGAACCTCACCCGTCCGGAGACGGTTGCCAAAGCGCACCGGGATTACCGTGCCGCGGGGGCACAGATCCTCGAGACCAACACCTTCGGCGCCAACCGCTACAAACTCGCGGCTGCCGGATTGGGCGACAGCATCGAAGCGATCCTCCGCGCCGGGGTGGAAGTTGCGCGCCGGGAGGCCGGCGGGGCGCTCGTCGCCGGAAGCATCGGGCCGTTGGGCGTCCGCCTCGCGCCGTACGGGCGGGTGAAGCCGGAACAGGCCGAAGCCGCGTTTCGCGAGCAGACGGAGTTGCTGCTTCGGCACGGCGCCGACCTGATCCTGATCGAAACGATGAGCGACGTCAACGAGGCGCTCGCGGCTCTGCGCGCGGCGCGCACGGCGGGCGCGCAGTTCGTCGGGGTCAGCTTCACCTTCACCCGCGACGGGCTGACCCTGTTCGGCGACACCCCGGCCGCCGCCGCGCGCGCGCTCGTCGCAGCCGGCGCCGACCTGATCGGCGTCAACTGCTCGAGCGGCCCGGCGCAGGCGATCCGCATCCTGCGCGAAATGCGCGCCGCGGCGCAGCAAGCGCCGCTTTCGGCGATGCCCAACGCCGGTTGGCCGGAGCGGACCGGCGGGCGGATCCTCTACCCGGCGGGGCCGGATTACTTCGGCGGCTACGCGCGCGAGTTCGCGGCGGCGGGCGCGAGCGTGGTCGGCGGCTGCTGCGGGACGACGCCGGAACACATCGCCGCGATGCGGACCGCACTCGAGACCTTCGTGCCGGCGAAGCCGGCCGCCGTCGTCGTTGCGGCGCCCGCAATGGAAGCCAAGGCCGCCGCGGCCGAACCGACCCAATTCGCGGCCAAACTCGCCGCCGGAAAATTTACGATCAGCGTCGAGGTCGATCCGCCGAAGGGATTCTCCACCCAGAAACTCTCCGCCGGGGCGAGCATGCTCGCCGAAGCAGGGGCGGACGTGATCAACGTCGCCGACAGTCCGATGGCGCGGATGCGGATGAGTCCCTGGGCGGTCTGTCATTTGATTCAGGAACAATTCGGGATCGAGACGGTTCTGCATTTTCCCACCCGCGGGCGGAACCTGCTGCGCCTGCAGGGCGACCTGCTCGGAGCGCACGCCCTCGGGGTGCGCAACCTATTCGTGATGATGGGCGACCCGACCGCGATCGGGGATTTCCCACAGGCGGCCGACAACTACGACATCGTCCCCTCCGGTCTGATCCGTCTGATTAAGCAATCCTTCAACCTCGGGAAGGACCATGCCGGGAAGGCCATCGGCGCGCCGACCGCGTTCTTTGTCGGCTGCGCGCTCAACCTGGGCTCGGCCACGCCGGAGAAGGAACGCGCCAACCTAAAGAAGAAACTCGACGCCGGCGCGGATTTCATCCTCACCCAGCCGGTTTTCGAACCGGCGTGTGCAGCGGCGTTCCTGGAATCGTACCGGCGCGAATGCGGGGACCTGAAGGCGCCGGTCCTGGCGGGAATCCTTCCCCTCTTCGGGGCGAAGCATGCCGCCTTCCTGCACAACGAAGTGCCGGGAATGACGATACCCGAGAAAATCCGCGCGCGGATCGAACGCGCAGGCGAGCGCGCGCCGCAGGAGGGCGTGCGGATCGCGGCGGAGATGCTGAAGGATCTGCGCGGGGTTGTGCAGGGCGCCTACCTCATGCCGCCCTTCGGGCGGTACGACCTGGCCGCCGAGGTGATCGAATCGTCGTTGCGATGAGCGCGTCCGGACGATAATCGCGGACATGGCGGATATTCAGCTCGTTGAAGACTCTCTCTCCCTCGCCGAATTAATCGAACGCGAGCTTGGCGGGGCGGGGTATTCCGTGCGGATCGCCGCCGACGGGCGCGACGCGTTGCGGCTGCTGGAAGCGCGGTCCGCGGACCTGATCATCCTGGATTGGATGCTGCCCTGACTGGACGGTCTCGAAGTCCTGCGGCGGGTGCGGTCGAAGGCCGCCACACCGGTGCTGATGCTCACCGCGCGCTCCGAGGAAGCCGACCGCGTGCTGGGACTTGAGGTCGGCGCCGACGACTATCTGACTAAGCCCTTCAGCATGCGCGAACTGCTGGCCCGCGTGCGGGCCATCCTACGGCGGACGGAGCTATTGCAAAAGGAGATCCGCGCGGACCGCGCGCCCGCAGACAGGCCGGTGCAATCCGGCGCCTTCCGTCTTGATCCGGTGAAGCGCACAGCGGTTTTGGATTCGCAGGAACTGGAGTTGACTCCGATCGAATTCGATCTCCTGCTGCTTCTGCTTCGCAATCCCGGACGGGCGTTCAACCGCACCTATCTATTAAATACCGTCTGGGACCAGCAAGCCGTCTCCGGCGACCGGGCGGTGGACAATACCGTGATGCGCTTGCGGCGCAAACTTGGAACGGTGGGCGAACGGTTGGAGACGGGTTGGGGCGTAGGGTACCGCTGGCGTGAATGATCGGTTCTTTTCGCCCAGGGCTCCGCAAACGCTACTGGAAGCCGCGCTGCTCGGCGTGCTCCTCTCCGCCGCCCTGGTTCAATTGGACGGCTGGGTTTCCCCCGACGTGATCAATTCGGGTGTGTTTGTCTCCGCCGCGCTGTATTCGGCTTGGGCGGCGGGGCGCTGGCGCATCCCGCAGGGTTCGTTCCTTCGCCAGGCGTTCTGTGAAGCGGCCATGGCGCCGGCCGTCGGCGTCTTGCTCGGAATAATCGTTGCCGACGGGGCGCGCCTGATCGGACTATCCGCCGTGTTGGAAAGGAACGTGCTTCCCGCCGACATGGGAACTCTGGCGGCGGATTTTGCCGTCATCGGATTGGTCATTTACCCCCTCCTCCGCGCGGGAAGGAGGTTTTGGAAGTTTTGGGTTGCGCTTTGGAAACGCCGTTTGGTGTGGTCGATCACCCATGCCCAGCTGATTATGGCTGTCGGGTTGGCGTTCGCCGTCGGATGCGTCCTGCAATTGATCATCCTCCAGCCGGACTATACCGGGGATTTCGCACCGGGAGCGGTGACCGGTCCTTGGCTGGTGACGGCGGCAGCGTGGCTGATCAGCTCGATCATCCCAACCCTGTCGGTGATGATCGTCTTCACCTGCGCCGGACTTGTCGTCCTATTGCCCCTGGCTTCGGCGATTTCCTATCTGATCGCCCGGCGGACGACCCGGCGGGTGGAGGCGCTCGCCCGGGCCGCGCGCGAGATGGGCGCGGGCCGCTATCAAGCCCGCGTCGCGCCGGAAGGCGAGGACGAGATTTCCCAGATGCAATCCGATTTCAACCGCATGGCCGCCGCCTTGGAAACCGCTATGCGCGATCTGGAAGCCGAACGCGACCGCGTCGCGGACCTGCTGACTTCCCGTCAGGCGATGACCGCGAGCGTGTCCCACGAATTGCGGACCCCGTTGGCGGCGCTGCGCGCCTATCTGGAAACGGCGTGCCGGATTGCAGACATCCCGGATGGTTTGCGCCGGGATTTGGATCGGATGGAGCAGGAGACCCAGCGGCTTCAGTCGCTGGTGGACGATTTGTTCACCCTCTCGCGCGTCGACTCGGGCGGGTGGACCATCCGCTGCGAGGCGGTCGACGCGGCCGCGCTGGTCCGGCGCGTCGCAGAACGGATGTCGCCGCCGGCCTGGCAAACCCGACGGGTGCAGATCGGCGTCGAAAGCGAAGAGAACCTGCCGCCCGCCTGGGCCGATGCCGGCCGGTTGGAGCAGGTTTTGGCCAACCTGGTTCGCAACGCCGTCCGGCATTCGCCCCCCCGGGGGAATCGTCGGGGTGAGAGCGGACGCCGCCGAGGCGGGGATCCGCATCGCCGTTCACGATTCCGGTGAGGGAATCGCGCCCGAAGACTTGCCGCACATTTGGGAGCGGTATTACCGCGGGTGCAACGCGGCGGACGACGACGGCGCGGGTCTTGGCCTGGCGCTGGTGAAGGAATTGGCCGAGGCGATGGGCGGCACCGTGGAAGTCGAGAAACTGGCGAACGGGGGTTGCCGCTTCGCCGTTTGGTTGAAACCCGCGGCATAAGGACCTTCCTCTGTCTTTGCTTTCTCCCCGAAATCCCGTTTTTGCGACCGTTTTACGACAACTCCGCGATCCGGCTGACATTTCTTCCGCTTAGGATGAACCCAGCATGACGGCTTCGATTCGGAGGATCGTCGGATCCAAGGAGAAGACAATGCTCATAAAAATATTTCGTTCCCGTGACGGCCAGCTCGCCCTGTTTTGGCGCTTGGGGTGCTATCTGTTCCTCTTCCTGGTGATTGATGTGGGGGCGCAAATTGTCCGCGGCCTGCTGGCGTCGGCGGATGCGCCTTCCTTGGCGGCGGAACTGGCATGTGCGGCGATATCGATCCCGGGCATTCTCGGCCTGACATACCTCTTTCGAACGCGCCGGGACAAGCGGTCCTGGCGCGGCATGTCGCTTGCGGACCTGCGGAAACGATGGATCGAATTTGCGTCGGGCGGCCTGTGGGTTTTCATCCTGATGCCCGCCCCGCTTCTCTACCTGGCCCTGGCGGTCGGGCAACTCCGGTTTGTCGGGACCGAGGCGGTGGACAGCGGCTGGACGGCCGGCGTGGAGTTTGCCTTGGCGGGATGGGTCGGTGCGTTTGGGATCGGGTTCATCGAGGAACTGGCGTTTCGAGGGTACGTGTTTCAAAACCTTGGCGAGCGGCATCCGATCTGGCTGGCCGCGCTGGTCACCGGAATCCTATTTGGGCTGTTTCATTTCTTCGGCGGGTTGAGCGTCGCCAGGATTCTCGATATGGCGGCGTTCAGCACGGTATTCGTCGTGTTGCGCATCTGCACCGGTTCGTTGTGGGCCGCCATCGGGCTGCATACGACGTTCAATTGGGTATACACCAGCCTGCTGGGTTTTTCCTCTGGCGAAGGCGGATACGCACATGCCCTGCTCCATTTTGAGACGCCGATCGGTTCGGAGGCGGCCGCGCCGGTTAATTCCTGGCTCGGGGATATCAGCTCGATCGTGCCCAACCTGATAGCCTTCGGGGTGGTGATCTTGGCTTTGTCGGTGTGGAAATGGGGTAAGAAGCAGCCGATTAATTGGGGTACGCGGCTGGACGGAAACGGAAATCCCTTGCTCCCATCCGAAATGCACGCGGGCGGACAGACCTGGGGCGCCGGGGAGTCTTCCGGCAGTGACGGAGGAACATGAAATCCGGCCGCAGGATCTGGTGCGCTCAGACCGTTGATCCTTCCTTGCGCAATTCGTAAATGCGATACCCCGGTCCCTCTTTGACAACGGTGTAATGCTCAGCCAGGAAGGCGCGGAACTCCGGAAATTCGCGCGAGGTGCCCGGCCCCGTGGGTTCGGCGAACGGGCCGTCGTCGTATACCTCAACAATGAACCGCGGCATGGCGCTTTCCAAGCTCGCCATGAATCGCTCGCGGAGCCGTTGGATGTAGGGGTCGTTGACATTATGGTAAAAATATTCGTCGTAGATGAACGGCGTGGCAATCCGAACCCTCGCGATCAGCATCGCGTGCACGGCGCCCCCGACCCAATCCACGGGTTGAACCGTATCCCCCGGTTGCAGGTGCGTTTCCAAGTACGAGGCGATTTCGTCGACCCGGCCTTCCTTCGGATTGTTGGCGGCGGGCAGTTCGTGTTTCACAGTCAGCAGCCAGAGATTGTCGAGCGTATCCGGCCGGACAAGCGAAAGGGAGGCGATCGCTATCAGTGCGGCGGGCGCCAATCGGAATGGTGTCCGCCGGGTGATAACGCTATCGGTCAGGCTGAGGAAAGCCGCTTGAAGGAGCAGGAATAGGAAGGGCAGCCAGTGTTGGGGAAAGAATTGACCCGAAAAGGCGGGATAGATCGAAAAGGCGACGATAGACCAGAATAAAAACACACCGTGGCGTTTTCGGTCCGGCGAAGCATCGGGGGATTGCTGAAGTTGGTAAATCCCCCAAAGCGCCGGGGCGGCCCAAATGCCATATCCCCCCAGCTGGACGTAATCCAGGATGATGGAATAAACCCGGCGAATTCCGGAGACGGCCTGATGATACTTGTTCAATTGGGCAAAAAGCGGCAGGTAGTTGATCGTCATATCCAGAAACGGCTGAAGTGCGCCGTGGAATCCCAGATAGGTGACAATCAACATCCACGGGGTTAGAAATCCGATCAGCAGCCATGCCGCAATCCGGTTGAAAAACACGGCGGGTTTTTTGGCCGTGGATGGGATTGGATTCCCGGAGTAGGAAAACCATTCCACGATCATGATCGGCAGCAACCCGATGAACGCCTGCGGTTTAAAGGTTGTCGATATCCCCATGAACAAACCGGTGAGAAGAAAACGCCAGGCATTCCGTTGCGGCGGGATGTTGGCGTACGCCGCGAAGGCGCAAAGCAGGGGGATCATCATCAGATACTCGCGCTGCAGCATCGCGGTGGGGCCGAGCGAAAGATAGGCCAGCCCCCAGGCGACCCCTCCCAGAAATCCGGCCCAGCCACTCTGCTTGCGCATCCCCAACCAACCAAGGAAGATAATCGCCGCCAGAAGGAGGTAATCCAGAATGCGGACCCCCAGGACCGAATACCCGGTCAGCCGGCCGAAGATCCAAAAAGCCAGAAAGGTTCCCGGCATGTTGAATTCATACAGATCGCGATAAGGGAAAATTCCAAATTTATCTATCAACAAGGAGGCATAGAAATAGATCGAAGCGTCGTGGTAATACCTCCAATGAATCGCAAACAGCGCGGTAAGTGCGAGTAGCGCAAGAAGGAAAATCGAAAGAAGGAGCCGAAAATAACTCCTGCCGTGTTGTTGCGATCGCTGTATCAGCGCCATAGACCCATCCCCTCCGAAAGGCTGCTGCCGGAGTCTGCTTGCCAATCCGCAAGCGTGCTCCGGTTTTTTCCGCACATCGCCCAGAGAATCGGGCCGGCTTGTCGCGGATCTTCCGCGCACAGGCCGGCATTGGCCAGGACCGGCATGAATGTACGCCTGACGTTCTCCGCCGCATCCGAAAAATCCAGAGCGTCGGTTATTTCCGTCGGGGGACTCTCCGATGGGTCAGATTGGTGATTCTATCAGATGTAAATATCGGGAAGAGATACATTTTCCGGCTCGCTTCTCGAAGCCTCTCTTGCCCTACACTTCTCTCGTCTCCGGGTGTGAATATCCATTACGGCGGCTTTGACGCACCCCAACAACAAAGTAGAATTCCGGAAACCCGCATTGGAATGCAAACGGTTCGCGGATTCGTCACGCATTGCAGAAATTCGGTTTTCCCCGCTTTCGCGGGGTTCATGAGGGTTGCACTCCTTGATGATGTGCGGCGGTTTCTGTGAGGGTGGCTTCGTATTCTCCGAGATGATGCTATCCATTCGGGTTCAGTGGAGAATTTCACCATCCAGCGGATCACCCCTTTTTGCCGGTGGAGACTGCCCTCGGGATCTTGGCCGCGTTTGCCACCAGATTCGGATGAGTCCAAATCCATTCTGCCATGCGATTCGGGGAATTCGGCCGGGTTTGAAGATAACCGTCGAGCCGGCGGCCCGGAAGCGGTGTGTAATCGGCTGTTCTTGAATGCGAGCGCCGGCGCGGGTCGCACGTGCTATGAATTCCCACCAAAATCCTTCGGTTAAGGATCCAAGTTCGGGGAGAAGGCGGTCGAGGAGTTGGCGGTTGATGAGGACATAGGGGCAACTGGGATCGTGCGTGGTCATGCCGAAGAACAGGCGATGAAGCAGTTTAAAGGAATAGGACATAACCTTCCGTGGAAGGGTGTCGCGCCGCTTAACCCGCCAGCCGATGACGACATCGTTCTCGTGTCGCCGCTGCCAAAAAGGCCAGAAGTCTTTCGGGTCGCATTGGCCGTCGGAGTCGACCGCAAGGACAAACGGAGCCTTGGTGTTTCGAAGAGCGGCCACGACCGCGCCGGCGTAGCCGCGGCGATTGTCCGTCATATCCAATCGCATGGGAAGTTCCTCGGCGACCGCGGCGAGTATTTCCTTGGTGTTATCGCGGCTGCCGTCTTCAGATACCACCAGTTCGCATCGGATCTGCGCCGAGAGCTCCTTGTACCACTCCCGGATAGTGTCGGCGATGCTATCGCCTTCGTTGCAGACAGGCATGACGACTTGCAGTTGGATTTCGCGGGTCTCTTGCACCAATCCTGCTCCGTTATCTGATCCGACCTTTTTTTGGTCCGGGGCACGAAGATCGATGTGCGGCCGATGCTTTTCTGTCGGATACGATCGGTTTCTTTTTGGTTTGGGCCGGCTCATCGTTTGTAGTATTGAAAAGAAGTCCTGCACCTTTCCATCCTCGCCCCCATCTCTTGGCCCCTTTCCCCTTCCTGGATATCTGTCTGGAGAGGGGGATGGGATTTGGGGGTTGAGAGTGAGGAAAGAGAAAGGACGAGAGGCCGAAGAGATGCTTTGATTTTACTCTAATCTTAATTGGCCTCCAAATGCATAAATCGGACACGCCAGGAAAAAGTCCCTGATGCCGACCTCCGCACCGGAGCTTACCCGTCGTGCTGTGAAAAGATCCGGCCGAGCCCCGAGTATTCGGATCATGAATTCTGTTTTTTCACTCCCTCGCATTTTTCCCTTCTCTCGGAATTCGCACGCGATATTTCCGGTTCCTTGCCCCATGGAAATTCTCGGATCATGGACTACCGCGCGGTGGATCAAGGCCCGGCGTAAGGAGGCGCATTGTACTCCGGCTCCGCCCGCAACCCGCAGATTGTCGGAGAACCATGGGGCGGATCTTCCAAAGGAGAGAGGGTAGGGAACATGGTATTCCTCGGATTTATGGTGGAAGGATGGTCTCATGTCGCACCGGCACCCCCGTCCGGGGAGCGGGCTTCTGTTCCGTTCACCATCGGTTTGCAGGCGAATCCGTTTTCGGCTGACGAGACCTTACAGTATCGCGAAAAAATACAAGGCGCAGAGGAGGGAGATGGCTTTGCGCATTGCCATTTCCTGCGATGGATAAAGGCATTCCCAAACCCCAACTTATGATGGCCGGCCGAATTGCCATGAGCCTTTTTTATCCTTGCTTGGATAAGCCGGTCATGCAAGATGGTTGTGTTATTCCAATATCAAGCAGTCATTCAGATTATGGCTCGCACACACCGCCCGGCTTGGCGCCCTCCGGACAGGGCGCGACGCATTTCGGTCGCTTGTCGTTGGGTCCCTGATACCAACATCCCAAGATCGGGGATTCGACAAATGGCACCCCGTTTAAATCGCCCCGGGTTTCCGTTAACTGTCCCCATACCCAGCAGCGAACGGCGGTTCCCGGAACCTGAACCAGCCACCAGGTGCCGTCCGCGTTCCGGCCGACGATCGGCGCCGTCTGTCCATCGCGGAGAAAGGTGACGATCTCATGGTCGGTGCTCGCCCCGCGGCGGCAGTTGGTGTTGGCGGTAAGGGTGGCGGTCGGCCCTTTCTCCGAAGAGGGAGTGGGCGTCGCCGCGTCCAGCCAGCGGAAGGTGTTGACGATCTGCTCGAACACGGCGCTCTCCCCGGCTTCGTCGAATTCCGCGGGCGGCGTGAGATAGAGGCCGGGATTATGAGAATGCAGCACGCCGGTCAGGCTGGCGCACACGCCGTCGCGCTCGGTCGAATAGCCGGTCCAACTGTATAGGCTTCCGGCCGCGCCCTCGCTGGCGCTTTGGATCCGGAACTCCAGCCCGGCGAAGCTGCCGAGAGACGTATCGATCCCGGCCGGATCGTACCCGGCGGCCTGCGGGCTCCCGCAGTCAGGCGGGATGTTGCGTCCGTCGACGTCCATCCACTTCTCGTGGAGGTTCGTGTCCGGCGCGATGGTCAGGTTGATCCGAACGTGATCCGCCGTCTCGCCCGAAAGGGTCGCGTCGGCCGGATAGCAGACCTCAAATGCGTAGAGCGCATTCTGGAAGCATACCCATTCGGGAGGCACCGTCGCTTCCGGCTCGGGGGTTTCCTCTTCCAGCCAGTGGAAGGTGGCGACGATCTGAGCGAACACCGCGCTCTCGGCGGCCAGGTCGAATTCCGGAGGAGGTGTGGAATACATCATCGGGTTCCCGTAGTGCAGGACGCCCGTCAGGCTGGCGCACACGCCGTCTTTCTCCGTCGAATAACCGGTCCACTTCCAGCGGTTGCCGGCTCCGGCATCCTCGGCACTCTGGATGCGGAACTCCATGCCGTTGATTGTCTGGGTGGATTCATCGACGGACCCGGCGGAATACCCTTCCGCTTGAGGGCTGGCGCATTCCGCAAGCCCCTCGCGCGCATCCACATCCATCCACTTCTCCATGAGATTGGTGCCCTCGACAAAGACCAAGCCGATCCGCGAATGCTCGGCCGATTCGGTGGTGAAGGTCGAATCCGGAGGGTAGCAGACTTCAAAGCCGTAGGTTTCGTTTGTGTGGCAGATCCATCCGGCCGGAATTTCCGGCGCTGGCGGAGTCGGGGTGGCATCGCCGGGTCCGGGAAGGCCGCAGGCAAGGGATGCCAGGACGGCCGCGGTCGCGACCAGACCCAATCGCAGCGCCGGCATTTTTGAGGTTAATCGAATCATGGCTGGTCTCCTAGCTCCGGAGTGATACCGATAGAAAACCACGGCCGGAGGCGTTTTCCGGCAAGCTCGGTTCTTTGCCGCTTCTATTGTATACGCTTCCGGGAGGATGGGAACCGTGGAATGTTTCCAATATCTCCACAAAACCTCCAATCTGCATGAAACATCCAGCCCCAGGGCTGGACGGGGAAAGAAACGGATTTGATCCGGATCGAATTGCCCCCGCCAACAAACGGGAGAGCGGCACGGCTTCCAACGGGATCGGATCCGGATGGGATCGTCATGATCAGGGGGACCGTATCGTTTTTTCCCGGTTGGCGTCATAATTATCAGAGCATGCCAAAAACTGGCGATCAGCACCTTTTGGCGAGAGTCCGGGAATTCGACCCGGTCGCCTTGGAAACGACGTATGACCGCTACAGCAACGGTCTCTACGACTACGCCTGCCGACTGCTGGGTGATGCTTCCGCCGCGGAGGATTGCGTTGGGGAGACTTTTTCGCGCTTTTTAAGAGCTTTGCGATCCGGTCAGGGGCCGCGAGACCATTTGCAGGCCTACCTATACCGAATTGCACACAATTGGATCACCGACCATTATCGGCGGAATCCGCCCGCTGAGATCCCGATCCAGGAGGAAACCGTTCATGTTCCGGATACGACCGGTGAAACGGCCGAAAATAATATCCGCCGACGGAAAGTGCGGGCGGCAATCCGGCGTCTGACTCCCGACCAGCGGGAAGCGGTGGTCTTGCGCTATCTGGAGGGGTGGGATAACGAGGACGTGGCGCGGGCGATGCGCCGACCGGTGGGTGCGGTAAAAGCTTTACAGCAACGTGGGATCGCGGCGCTTCGCCGGATGCTTGTTGGAGAGGAAAGCGGGCTATGAAAAAAACGGATTTTCACCCGGAATTCACAACCTTTTTGCATTCAATGCGCGCCGTCCCTGCCAGGGATCCCTCGCGTGCGGCGAAGGGGAAGGCGGCATTTTTGAAGGAAGCCCATTGGATGACGAGTGCCGTATCGAAAACGGCCGATTCGCGTCTTAACAGCCAAAGGCTTTATGGAAAGGAGCGAATCGCCATGTGGAGGATATTTGCGGCTTTGGCCATCACCATCGGTGCGGTTCTAGGCGGCGGAGGAGCCGCGGTTGCCGGAGCGCAGGAAGCGATGCCGGAGGACGCGCTGTATCCGGTAAAGATCTTTGCAGAGGAGGTCCGCCTGTGGGCTGAGGGGGATCCGTTGTCGAAGATGGATATGGCGTTGCAGTTCGCGGACCGGCGGGCGGAGGAGATCGTTCATCAAATCGACGCCGGGTTGCCGGTCGGCGATCCTGTCATTCAGCGGCTGATGAATCAGGACGATATGGCGTTGTCGCTGGCCGCGCAAGCCGGTGATGAGGACGCTCCGGCTGCGCTAGAAAAAGTCCGGGCGCGGTTGGAAAATCACATCCGGGTGCTGGATTACCTTCAAGCCGGACTTGGACCGAACGAAAACGCACTGCTCGAACAAACGCGCCAAAACATCCGCCAGCGTTTGGAGCTGCTTAGCGGCGACCTGAACGACCCGCAGCTCCGTACAAAAATCATTGAGCAAGTGCGCACTCGCGCGACTCAGCCCGCCGTTACGCCCGCCGGCCAGACCAATCAGAACAGGAGCGGTGACGAAGGCCAAGGATCGGAACGCGGGCCGGCTTCTACCCAGGGCGGTGGATTCCCGCCGGAAGGAACACCCGCCCCGGGCGGCGGGAATGGGCAGGGGCCGGAAGCGGTCTGCGAATGCCCGACCACTTGCGAGGAGCAGGCGGCGGGAGGCGGCGGTAAGGGTTCCGGCGGTTCAACCTCTTCCGGACAAGGCGGTGAGAACGGATGCGTCTGCCCGACTCTCATCTGCACGAATTAAAAGGGGAATAGCATAGGGGCAATAATCGGAAGCGCGAAGCTTGGATTCGGCCTTCAGTGACACTCGGATCGGCGGCGGTCGATTTCGGCATGGTCAATTGTCAACGGTTCCGTTGAGCGAGGATTGGCAATCAGCCCTGGGCTGCCCCACAAGCAGACCAGGTTCTTTTTGTATGTTGCGAAAAAGGGCTGAAGGCGTTCGAGCGGTCTTGAAGGGGAGTATCGGGACCGCGGATTTTCAGAATATGGATCGGTTTTAAAGGGGAATCCGGTGGTCTCGAAGCGTACAACGTTATTCCCGAGCCCGGAACGCCCGGGCGAACTCAGCTGTCTTTTTCAGCAGCCTAGTTTTTTGGGGGGGCGACATACCAAATCCGTTCATACCGACGCGGCGCAAAATAAACGATAGGTTGCATCTTACTGTATAAGCGGCCTTCTGGGCAGGTTTTTGGTGATCCCATAGGATTTACAAAACGGCGATCTTTTTATTACTGTTCAGGCTGTATATTTCCATGTAAAAATCTCAAAAAAGCGTTTCCGGCGTTCTAGGTTTTGTTCGTCATCCCGGTGCCGCCCATTCAAAGCGGGGGTGCTCGAAGCCGGGATTCCGTGATTTTCGATGATTGAATGGATGCCGGCTGAAATGACCCCCGGCGAAGAACTCGCCAAGGGCGGGCGCTGGCATGACGATCGCCAGCTGAGCGGTCTCTTTTTTTCGGCTGATCGCGGATATAATCATTCCTGCAGCGTCGTTCCAATCGGAGGGAAGCATGCGCATCCGACTCGGGAGGCCGCCGAAACAAGCGCCCGTTGCGGCGGAAGCGGACGCCGGCCGCCCGATCCGCCAGCCTGGACCGTGGACGAGCGCCGTCCTGGTCCTTTTGGCGGGAATGGTTTTACTGGCCGGCGTGATCGCGCTTAACTTCGTTTATTCCGAATTGTTCCCCGATATCCACCCCGAATCCTACGATGAAAAAAATATCCCGTGGGCGGGCATGGCGGTTGTCTTAATCCTATGCGTCCTGGCCCATGAGCTGTTGCATGCGCTGCTCTACCCGGACTGCGGGCGGTCGGATTCCACGGTTCTTTTTGTCGATTGGAAAAGACTCGGTTTCGGGGTCTACTACGAAGGCCGCATCCCGCGCGCCCGGTGGATCGTCATGCGCCTGTTCCCGTTGGCGGCATTGACTGTGCTGGCCTTGGCGGGAATTATCGTCCTCGATCGTTGGATGACCTTCACCCTGGAATCCTATCTTTGGGTTTTGATCCTCACCAACAGCCTGGGTTCGGGCGCGGACCTGGCCTCCGTGTTCATCGTCCTGCGGCAGGTGCCGGCCCCGGGCGTTTTAAATTTCCACCGCGGGCGGGCGTATTGGCTGCCGGAATAGGGGTATTTGGACGTTAGGGAAACGGAGGGCGTTTTTTTTGGGGAAGGTCCTATCTGTGTCGGAACCTAATCCCCCGCATGCCCTTGCGCAACGGCGAAATCGTATCGGGAATCCGGGGCGCCCCTCCGGTTTGCCATCCGACCCGCCCGGCGAAGGCGTCCCGCGCGCGGGGGATCATTTTTCGGCGGCCGCAATCAACACCGGTGAATCTTCGGAATACGGCGATCCGTCGTAATCCCCCCAGAGGCGCCACAGGCGCATTCCGGCGCGCTCGAACAGCGCCGACAGCTCGTTGGGGAAGAAGTACCGCAGGGTCATCGGAACCGTCGTGCGGGTCACCGTCCCGGCGGCGTCGATCTCGTCGTAGATCCAGGTGACGTAGCCGAGCTGTGCGGCGCGGTCCACGCGCAGGCTGGAGAACTGCTGGACCGTCCGGTTGCGGTCCTCGTCGCGGAAGACGCGCTCGAGGACCAGCCCCGGGGGAGGGTCGCCGTAGAGCGGTATGGGATTAGGCAAGGCGAAGACCGCCTGCCCGCCGGGCGCCAGGTGCGCCTCGACGGCCGCGAGGGCGGCGCGCGCGTCCTCCGGATCCGTCATATGCGAGAAAGTGTTGAAGGCAAGGATGATCAGGGGAAACGCGCCGTCGAGCGGCAGGCGGGTGAAATCCCCCTCCCGCAGCGTGATCCGCTGGGCGATCGATTTTTGCAGCGCCAGCCGGCTTCGAGCGAGGGCCAGCATCGCCGGGGAAGAATCCACGCCGGTCACGGCGAACCCTTCGCGCGCCAAGTGCAGCATCACGCGCCCGCTGCCGCATCCCAGCTCGAGGACCGGGCCGCCCTGCCGGCGGGCGAGATCCGCCCAAAAGGGAAGATCCTCGGTGAACTCCGCGTTCTCCCAATCGTAGAATCGGGCGATGGATGCGTAGGAATCCATGGTTTTGCTTGACGGTGGTGTTGCGGCGCATTATACTCCGCGGGCCGGGGTGTAGCGCAGTTGGCAGCGCACTGCGTTTGGGACGCAGGAGTCGGCGGTTCAAGTCCGCCCACCCCGACTGGATCGGCATTCCGCGATACCGATGTGGAAGGGTTCGCCCGCCGCGGATTTATTCCACTTCCGTGCACCTCGCCCGCCGCAATCCCGAATCGAAGTTATCCTTTTCAGGCCGCGCCTTGGAAAGAGGTCGATGACCGACGCCCTTGCGGAGACAAAACGCCGGTTTCAATATCAGCGGCAGATCCTGGCGGTCCAATTCGTCATGATCGCCGTCATGTCCCTGTTCATCCTGGCCGGCGGAAAACTGCCGGGATGGGACATGCTGGGATTGTTACTGTTCGCCCTGTTCCTGTGGTTCATGCGCGGCCGGATCCGCTTTCTGGATTTCTCCCCCTTCCTGCTGATGCTGTTCACCTATGAGGTCATCCGCAGCGTGATCCTGGCCGTCGGGACAAAGCATATGCACATCACCGACATCGCCGCCTGGGAACGGGCCTTGTTCGCGGGAATCGTCCCCGCCTCCGCCCTGCAACAAGCCTTCGGCGCCGCGGCCTTCACCGGATTGCTGGACGTGGTCACAAACGCGTTCTATATGACCCACTTCTTCTCCGTGATCGTGGTGGGATTCATCCTCTGGCGGGTTCGGAAGGCGCATTACTGGGCGTACATGATGGGGTTGATCGTGCTTTCCTACACGGCTTTCCTCACCTATGTGGTCTTTCCCGCCGCTCCGCCGTGGTGGGCGTCGATGCACGGGTATCTGCGGGGCCATCCGGTCAACCTCGACCACAGCCTGCTGTCGCCCGGATATATTTACGCCACCGCCAATCCCCTGTGCGCCATGCCGTCGGTCCATACCGCCTGGCCGGTTTATCTCTTCTTCTATTGCCTCTACGTCTGGGGGCGGAAGGCGCTGCCGGTCGTCATCCTCCCCGTCGGGGTGGCGGTTTCCTCGGTCTACCTCGGCCACCATTACATCGTCGACATCCTGGGCGGGATCGGATACGCCGTCCCGGCCTTCGTGTTTGCGACCCAAATGGGAAAGATTTACCTGAAATTCCGGGAGCCGACCAAGACGCTCGCGGCAGTCTAGGAGCGGAGAACGGCAAAAGGAGCGGACTGCATGACCGCAACCGTGTTGGATGGAAAAGCGCTCGCCAAGCAGATCGAAGCCGAGTTGGCTGTCCGGGTCCGGGCGCTGCTGCAGCGCAACGGCGGCAAGATCCCCGTTCTGGCGACGATCCTCGTCGGCGAGGATCCGGCTTCGGTGACCTACGTGCGCATGAAGGGCAACGCCTGCAAGCGGGTGGGGATGGAATCGGTCCAGGTGCGCCTTGCACAGGAATGTCCGACCGCAAGCGTGCTGGCGGAAATCGACAAACTCAACTCCGATCCGGCGGTGAACGGCATTCTGCTCCAGCATCCGGTCCCCAAACAGGTCGACGAGCGGGCCTGTTTCGACCGGATCGCCCTCGGGAAGGACGTGGACGGGGTGACCTGCCTCGGGTTCGGTCGGATGGCGATGGGGCTGTCCGCCTTCGGCTCCGCCACCCCCGCCGGAATTATGCGGCTGCTGGCGCACTACCGGATTCCCCTCGCGGGGCGGCGCGCGGTGGTGGTCGGCCGCAGCCCGATCCTCGGCAAGCCGCTGGCGATGATGCTTATGAACGCGAACGCGACCGTGACGGTGTGCCATTCGCGGACACAGAATCTGCCGGAGGTCGTGCGCCAGGGGGATATCGTCGTCGGCGCGGTGGGGAAAGCCGAGTTCATCCGCGGCGATTGGATTAAGCCGGGGGCGGTGGTGATCGACGCCGGATACAACGAGGGGAACGTCGGGGATGTCGAGCTTTCGGCGGTGGCTGAAACCTGCGCCGCCTACACGCCGGTCCCCGGCGGGGTGGGGCCGATGACGATCGTGATGCTGATCACGCAGACCGTCGAGGCGGCGGAGAAGGTGGCCGCGTGAATAGGAGAAGCGGCAAGGATAATGAGTGGATCGTCAAGGGGTTGTCTTAAAACAGCATTCGGTTGTCTCTGGATCGTCATGCCCGCGCCCGCCCTCGCGGAGCGGGGGTGTTCGTAGCGGGCATCCAGCCATGGAAGCCCTGGCTTCCCGCTAAACTCACCCCCGGCGAAGAATGCGCCGAGGGCCGGCGCGGGAATGACAGACTATCTCCGGCTGGGAATTTTCCACAAATACCATTGATTTACTAGCCCCATCCGACGGCTTCGTGATTATGCGCCTCGTGGATCCCCGATAAGACCGCTCGGGGATGGCGATCAGATGCAGAATCGGCCTTTTTGCTTGACGCAACCGGCTTGGGAAGGGTATACTCACGCGCGCCGTCGAACCCGGACGGCATGCGGGCGTCGCCAAGTGGCAAGGCATCAGCCTTCCAAGCTGACATCGCGGGTCCGAATCCCGTCGCCCGCTCCTTGGGCCCGTAGCT
>JAFGKK010000054.1 GCA_016928575.1 Anaerolineales bacterium | reverse complement strand
GGTGCGTAGCGGCCCGAGTCGAAGACGACGTCGGAGCCGGCGGTGTAGGCCAGGGCCCGGATGGATTTCGCCGAAGCGGCGGCCTCGCCTCCGGTGTGCACCCGCACGGCGGAGAAGTCCTCCCCGAAGGAGGCTTCCATCTCCGCGCGCACGGCGGGCTCGAGCGGCCGGCCGCCGGAGCGCGGGACGAAATCCTCGGCGGCGGACGCGGGGCCGGCGGTCGCCCCCGGGTTGTTTTTGGGGCTAAGCGGCGAGGCGGGGAATCTATGGAACGAAGGACCGATACAGTTATTGCATGGAATCCCGTTCGCGAGGCATTCGGCCGCATCCTCCGCTTCCCGCTCCTGCGGATCGTTCGGCGAGCCGATTTCCAACTTCGGCAGGATGGCCCGCTCCTGGAGGAGGCGTTGGACGGCCTGGTTGCCCGCGGTGGAAGTTGCACTCCCCCGGGCGGTCTTGCGTTCATCCCGCCAACCCGCTTGGTTTGAAGGGGGCGCAAAGCGCCTCCCTTCCAGATCCGCATGGGCGGAGGATTTGGAATTGTGATCCATGGACCGCACTCTCTCCAAGCCTTCCTTTGTAAAAGAGATCCCGCTACATGATCTTGTTGTGGGCAAGGATGCCGTCGGCAAAAAACGTATGGTATTCGCTTATCGACAGATCATAGACGTCCGCCGGGCGGGAGTCGGTGGTCACATCCGAAATTTCCGCTTCGCCGACCGAATGATTCCGACCGTCCAGCCGGGTCACCAGAGAGCCCGCGCACAGCAGTCTCGCCGGCAGCCACAGCCCTTCGGAATGGATGGGATGCTCGCCGGTCACTCCGACTTCCGTTTCTTCGCGCGCCAAGCGCAGCCTCAGGTGCTGGGGTGCGGTCCGCCTTTCGATCTTTAATACCTTTCCCGGCCGGAGTGCGCCGTCGCTTTCGCGGCAGCTCAGCACGGCGTCGCCAACGCGCAAGCCGTCGATCCGGCGTTGGGTGCCGTCGGCCATGGTCACCAGAGTCCCGCCGGTGAAGCAGAAGCCGTACGGCGCCGGCCGGTATTCGGACGGCGGGGCGGAGCGCCGGAAATGGCAGCCGGCCTCGTAGGAATCCCAATCCTCCCGTCCTCCGGGCACGACCCGGTCGCCGACGAAATAGAGAATCCCGCCGGCGATCAATCCGACGATGAAGCCGACCGCGGTTCCGGCCACCGGTACGGCGGATCCGGCCGCGGCGCCGATGGCGGCGCCCGCCCACACGCTCCCGGCTCCCAATGCGGCGGATCGGGTCATGCGCGTGGCGACCTCGGGCGCGAAATGCTCGCGCTCCTCCAGCAATCCGATGCTGATCCCTTCGATGAACATCGCCCCGACGGCTCCGCCGCCCGCCCGGCCCAGCCCGGTCACCATTCCGGGCGTCAACCGGGTTGCGCCGGATTCCACAATCGAAGTCAGCATGGCGCCGGTGCCACGGCTGATGATCACCTGCTCCGTGGAAGAACCCAGGAAGCCGGCTCCGAAACCCAGACCGCCGGTGAGGGCGAGCTCCTGCATCCATTCCGGATGTTCCCGGGTGTCCAGAACCATGATGCCCGCCGACGTCGCAACGGCGATAACTCCCGACATTCCTCCGCCCCGCAAACCCGCTGCACCCATTGCCCGCAGTTCGCCCCCCGCGCCTCCCCCATGGCGCAGCGTCCGCGCAAATTCCGGCGTCATGACGGATTCGACGCTTCCCCCGATCGGTGCGGGGATTTCCATCGGCAGCGCGGGGGCTTCCCCGCCGGGATTAAGCAACGCGCCGGCGCGGTAAATATACGAACGCGAGGTCCGCAGATTCCGCACTTCAAGGGTCAATTCCGGATACCGGCGCGCGAATTGTTCAAGGACTCCCGGAGCGCCTTCGCCCGCGCCGGATGCGCACGAGGCACAGGGTTCCTGTTCGACCAACACGTGGACGGTGCGGCCCCGCAAATCCGCTCGGGTGATCTCTCCCAAAGCCAACGCGCGATCGATCTGGATGCGCATATTTTCGAGGGCGACATGTTCCGCGTGGCTGACTGCCGTCGGATTCACCGGGACGAAGACCGAACCGCCGGTGGTTCCCGGCGTGCCGAGAAGATGTGCGGGAAGCGCGGCGGCGGAGGCGCCGCCGACGCGGGACCGGCCGAGGTTGGGGATATCGGTAATGGCGGCGGCCGCGGTGCCCGTCGTCACGGGGGCATTGGGATCCAAGATGAGAGAACTGGCGGGGCGGCGCGGAACCCCGGGGGCGCCGCGGTAGTTCCTCAGCATGGTCTCCAATTGCTCCAGCATTTGCGGATTCATGGCGGGCGGATTCTGCAACCGGTCGGCCTGCATGTAGGCAGGTGATTGCTCAAACCATGCTGGGCGGTAAAACACATCCGCAAGCGCCGGCCAAGGTGCTGCGGCGCCGGGCGCCAGCGGCGACGTGCCGCGCGGGCCCCATAGGAATGGCAGATCGCCCGGCGCGTTGTATAGTCCGCCCAACGTCACCGTGGCGCCGAACATGGCCGGCGGAGCAATGTCGGCGGCCCTTCTGCGCATCAGGTAGGTGTCCGCGCTGACGCGTTCGATGTTACGCTCCTCGCGGAAGCGGTCAAATTGCCCCTGGGTCATGAGCGGCGCTCTGGAGTGATCCGCCGGCGCTCCGGCGACCTCGCTTCCCGGGACATCGATTACCCGGAAGGTCCCGGACGGTCCGTCGACGATCCGCCGCAGGGTCCGGGGGATTGTCTCCGGCATGGTGGCCAGCCAGGCGTGGCCCATGTTCACTCTTCGGTCGCGTTCGGTGATCAGGCGGCGCTGAAGGTTGCGGTTGTCGAAGTAACCGGGAGCGTCGCGGCCGCGGCCGACCACCGCGTGCACTCTGCGGTAATAGGAAAGCAGCCCGGCGTTGGTAAGCGCGTAGGCGTCCACCAGGCAGGGATCGAAGGATTCGGGGGCGCGGGAGGCTTCCTCCGGCGCCGGCTCCGCCGCCGCAGGTTCCGCCGCCGGAGGAAGGAGCGAGCGGATAGCCTCCCCGATCGCGGGGCCTATGGAAGCCATGGATTGCATGCGTCCGATCATCGTGGCGTGGGCGGCTCGGGAAGTGGGCGACGTATTTTCGATCAATCGGGTTACCAGGCCGTCGCGCTGCATCCGGTGCACGGTGTCTTCGAAATCTTCGGGAGAAAGGGTCGAAAGCACGTACAGCACCTGATCGCACTCGGTTTCGGTGATCTCCCAATCGATCACGCCGTAGGTCAGGTTGCTTTGGATAAACGAATAATCCGGCGTCACCGCGCGGGAGATCACCCCCGGCCGTTGCTGCGCCACGTGCGCCAGCTCATGCGCCAGCAGTTTGCGCCCCTCGCTCGTCTCGGGTGCGTAGCGGCCCGAGTCGAAGACGACGTCGGAGCCGGCGGTGTAGGCCAGGGCCCGGATGGATTTCGCCGAAGCGGCGGCCTCG